>WRFI01000043.1 GCA_009778875.1 Propionibacteriaceae bacterium
AAAAAGGTAACAGACCACCCCGGTTGCGGCGCTGCACCTGCTTGGGAGACCACCCCGTCAGTCGCTTCGCGACTGCCACCCCTCCCCAGAGGGGAATTTTCCGTGGCTCCGGCGCTGCACCTGTTTGGGAGACCACCCCGTCGGCTCCGCCGACACCCCTGCAAAGGGGGGAACTAAGCGTTTAGGCGATTCGCTGGCCCTTCGGCAGCTTGCCGTAGGGGACGGCCAGGCGGCGCACCGCCAGCCAGAAGAAGCCGGCGGCGATCAGCAGATGGACGCCCAACCCGATTGGCCACAACGGGGTGTTCATCGTCAGCCTCGACGGTTCAACGGGGCTGGATGGGCGGACGACGACGGCGGTGTCCCTCGGCTGCTCGGGGCGGCTTACTTGCCGGACGATGCTGAAGCTGCCGTCGCGGTTGGGTTCAATCTGATAGTAGGTGAACGAGGTGGCGTCTCCGCCGACGATGTTCATCGTTCTGACGAAGCAGTCGTTGTAGGTGGCCGGATCGCCGGCCCGCGCGCTGCGCACGGCGGAGGCAATCACGGCCAACGGGTCAGAGTAGTTCCGGGTGTATCGGTCCAAATCGCCCCTGGCATCGGCGGGCAGCGGCGCGGCGTCCGACACAATGACATAGGGGTTGACCAGCAGCATCCACCAGACCCGCTGGAACTGCGAATGCGACCTCGGGTAGATGCTGGTTTGCCAACCGCACTGGTCCAGCGGTGGGGCCGGCGGCTGGGTGCCATCGACAGTGGGATGCTGCTGGTAGTAGGTGTCCAGCGTCCGGGCGTATTGGTCCATCTGGCTTTCCGACACGGTCCAGGTCGTGTCGACGTCCTCAATGCTCATCAGTGACCCGATGAAGCCAAAAACCAGAACGCTCACAACACACAACGCGAAAGTTGTCAGGTAGGTCAGCACCGTCGAGACCAGGGTCCGGGCCGACACCGCCGACCAGCCGAGCGCGATTGCGCAAATCAGCACCATTTCGGCGAACACCACCAGCAGGCAGATCACGGCACGCCAGAAGCCTATGTGGCCGACGACCACGGCGATGCCCAGCGCCGGGATGCCGGCCGCCACAAAAGCGGCCGCCATGACGCAGGACGCCACCAGCTTGCCGCCGGCAATCTGGCCGGGACTCAGCGCCGTCACCTGAAGGGTGGCCAGGGTGGACGATTCGCGCTCGCCGACGATGGCCGAGGCGGCGAAAGCCGGCACGACAACCAGGGAGAACGTCAGGATCAGCAACACCGTGAAGCCGAAGATTCCCGGCCCGGCTTGGGTTCTCCAATCGCCCGCCCCATACCAGTCGGATTGGTTGTGGTAGGTCCGCGCCAACAGGCCGGCCAAACCAGTCATGACCACCGCCAAAACCAGCCAGGCGATGAGGATCCTGCGCGAGCGCAGACGCTGTTTGATGTCCCAGCGGGCCACCAACCACAAGCCTTCGATCATCACACACGCTCCTCATTGAGTGCCAGGTAGGCGTCCTCCAGGCGTCCCCCCGATGGGGCGACGGTGTGGATGCCCACACCCGCGCCCACCAGATCGCGCAGCAGTGCGGCGGCGTCTTGGTCGGATGGCAGCTGGACGGTCACCTCGCCTGAACGGGTGGTGCTGGGCTGCCAGCCGATGCTGTGATCGTCCAGGAACTTGGTCAACCCGGCCTGGTCGGTGGCGCCGAGCCGCCAGGTCTGTGCGGCCAAGGCTGCGCCGGTCGTCGACGGGTCGACGCTGCGCCCGGCAGACAGGAACACGACGCTGTCGATGATGCCGTCCATCTCGGCCAGCACGTGGCTGCTCAACAGGATGGTCTTGCCGCTGGCCGCGAGTGATCGCAGAAGATCCCGCAATTCGATGCGGCTGCGGGGGTCGAGGCCGGCGGCGGGCTCGTCCAGCAACAAGACCTGGGGATCATGGATGAGGGCGCGGGCCAAGCCGAGGCGCTGCTTTTGGCCGCGGCTGAGCACGCGGGCGGGCGCGTCTTTGAACTCGGTCAGGTACATCGTGTCAAGCAGAGACTGGACGCGCCACGCCGTTAGCATGGGGTCCATTCGATACGCCCGTCCGAAGAAAGTCAGAATCTCGGCACAGGTCAGGGCGTCCCAGGTGCCGGAGACGTCGGGCATCCAGCCGGTGGCGGCGCGGGCCTGGGCGGCCTGGCTGGAGATGTGGTAGCTGCCCACCCAGGCGTTGCCGGCGTCGGGACGCAACAGCCCGGCCAGCATCAGCAGCAGGGTGGTTTTGCCGGAGCCGTTGGGCCCGACCAGGCCGGTGATGCCGCCGGCCGGCGCATCAAAAGTGACGTCAACGACAGCGGGGACGGGCCCGAAACTGCGCCGCAAGCCGCGGGTCCGAATACCGGAGATTCCCGGCGACGGGGTGGTCATGGAATGACCCTACCAGGGCGCTTGGACGCTAGGCCACCCGATCGGTGATGTCCGTGCCCGTCAGGTCGTAAACTCTGGTCGTCAAGCCGACGGTCAGGCGGATGGTCGGGGCGCCCAGGTTGTCGCGCGTGTCGATCACCCAGGTGGCCGTCGCCTCGTCATTCCCCGACAGCGCCGGGGCCTTCTCGGCCAGCAGCGACGCCAGCACCGTGGCGTCCAGGACGTCGGGGTTGAAGGCGGCAAGGTCGGAGGACGCGCTGCGCAAGGCGGAGTAGGCAGGCAGTTTGGCCGGACGCACGATCCGCTCAATGGTCGACGGATCGACCCTGGCGTCAGCGTACAAACCCTGGTCGTTCAACCCGACGGCGATGACGTCCGAACCGGTGGCGACGTCCCGCAGCGCCTCCGACACGCCGGCGATCGTCTCAAAGGACAGCCAGTTGATGATGGTGGCGTCTTGCCTGAAGAAGATGGTCTGCGACTCGGGTGACGTCGTCACCGTCATCAGCACTTTGCCGGTGTTGTACTCGTTGATCTGAAGCTCTTGCTTGGCGCTTGACCCCGTCAGCGCCGCGGCCTCAGCAAACATCTGGCCGACATCCGTCAGGGTGAACGAGTCCACCGCGAAGATGGCCTGCCCGACATAGGTTATGTCGGAATCCACAGGCTGCACAACGCCGTCCTCCCAGCCGAGCGTGAGGGCCTTGTCGTCTTGGACGAACGTCATCGACGCGGTGGTGTCGGTGATGACAAGCCGTATCGCCAGGTTTGTGCCAGCCTTTGCCACCAACTCGCCGACAACCGTTGCCGCAGCGCCAGGCTGGCTCAAAGATATCTGCGGCCCAGACGGCGTGACCGACGGGGTCGGCGTTTCCACCGGCGGCAGGACAGAACAGCCAACCAGTCCCACGCCCGCCACCAGGACGCCGATGATCGACAGCTTCACCGTTCCAAGGTTAGTCCCCAAATGACGGCGGGCTCCAGCCGGCCCGAGCGCACAGACGCCGTACTCGACGCACGATCAAGTGGCCACCAGGCTTGGGCAGGCGTCTGCGCCGTCGCCAGCTCGAACCGGCGTTCCGCCCGCGGTGTTGGTGAAGACAGGCCGAGACAACGGTAGAATTGACGGCACATGGACCACAGTTCATTAGCAACGAAAGTGAGGTCAAAGATGTCCGAGCAAAGTGAGGTTGCCGCCTCGAACCCGGTTCCCGCTGAGGTGGTTGTGTCGAGAACATTGGCATGTCCGGCAAAGCGGGTTTGGAAAGAGTTGATGACGAAGCAGGGCGCTGAAGCCCTGCTTGGACCTGGTGCCGAATTTGGTGAAAAGGGCCACAGGTGGACGAGTGAAGATGGTCGTGCGGGCGTTATGCGCACGCTGCACCCGATCGAGGAGATACGTTTCTCGATCCGGCAGGACGACAACCCGCCCAGCATGGTGCAGATCGATCTGGTGCCTGACGGTGACACGACAACGCTGAAGGTCACCCACTCGAACTTGAACGAAGACACCGACCGCCTCTGGTTGATCGGCCGCTGGGAGGCGGCCCTCGGCCGAATTGACGCCTTCCTCGCGTAAACTCCCCTCTGGGGAGGGGTACTCGGTCACTTCGTTCCCTGTTACACCTTCGTCGCGTTCGGCATACGAGCAAGCTCGTCTGCGCTCACTGCTCCTTGGTGTGGCAGTCGCGAAGCGACTGACGGGGTGGTTGGTCACCTTCCTGCACACGCTTGGAAGGACCACCCCGTCGGCTCCGCCGCCACCCCTCCTAAGGAGGGGAATTGAGACCACCCCGTCGGCTCCGCCGCCACCCCTCCTCAGGAGGGGAATAAGCTATTGGCATGCTCAAGTTTGCAAAACGGCTGCTTCTGATAGTGGGGGCAATCATCGTTATCGGCGCCGCGGTCTTGGTGGTTTACCACTTCTGGCTGTCGAGCATTTCGCTCAATGCCATGATCCAGGCGGCGCTTACCGGTAAGTCCTTGGGGGCGTCCTACTACAACCCCACCAGGAACGGGATCCTGATAGCGGTGGCGGCGGCGCTGGCGGGCGGCATCGTGCTCGGAATCGGTATCGGTGTCCCGTCCGAAACGTTCAAGCAGCGCCAGGCCGAGGTGGCCAAAAAAGCCGCCGCAGATACGCCCGCGGCGCCCTAATCCAGCCTCCAGTCGATCGGTTCACCGCCCTGGACCACCAGGGCGGTGTTGGCCCGGCTGAAAGGCTTCGATCCGAAGAACCCGCTTGATGCCGACAGCGGGCTGGGGTGCGCGCTGGCGATGACCGGCACATTGGCGGCCTGCAGCACTGGCGTGAGGGTTTGCGCGTCCCGTCCCCAAAGAATGGCCACCAGCGGTGCGCCCTGACGCTGAGTGAGCGCCTCGATCGCGGCCCCGGTGACGGCCTCCCAGCCTTTGCCGCGATGCGACGCCGGCGCGCCGGGGCGGACCGTCAGCACCCGGTTGAGCAGCAGCACTCCGCGCTCGAACCAGGCCGTCAGATCGCCGTGCGGCGAAATCGGCACACCCAAGTCGGCCTGCAGCTCGTGGAAGATGTTCTGCAGGCTGCCGGGCAGCGGGCGGACGTCCCGGTTGACGGCGAAACTCAAGCCGACCGGGTGCCCTGGCGTCGGGTAGGGGTCTTGCCCGACAATCAGCACCCGCACGTCGGCCATGGGACGGCTGAAGGCACGCAGCACCTTGTCGCCGGATGGCAGGTAGCCGCGTCCGGCGGCCAACTCTTGACGCAGGAATTGGCCCATTTCATGGATGGCCGATTCCTGCCCCGCCAGGGCGTTCGCCCAGTCGGGGGCCATCAGCTTCGATATCGGCTCAGGCGGCATGGATGACAAGGATACTGCACTCGCGACTACGATGGAGGGGTGGATCAGTCGATCGAGGGCCCAGACGTCGCCGCGGATGAGGACGTGGTCGACCAATCGGCCCCGCCCGACCAGCCCGCCAACTCGGTGAGCTCGATCCTGGCGGTGATGCCCCGGGGGCTGCTGATCATGGGCCTGTGGGCCGTCTGCCTGTTGGTGATCGGCCTGGCGGTGTGGGGGGTCGCGCTGCTGGCCGGGAGGCTCAGCGAAGTGGTGCTGCCGGTGTTCGCGGCGTTCCTCTTGACGGCGGCCCTGCAACCGCTGCGCGACTTTCTCGTCAGGCGCGGCACGCCGGCGTGGCTGGCGGCCCTGATCTGCCTGCTCTTCCTGGTGGTCGTGGTTGGCGGGCTGATGACTTTGGTGGCCATGCAGATCGTCGCCAACTGGACGGAGCTGTCCACCCAGACGGTGTCCGGTTTCAGGACGTTTGTCGACTGGCTCAACAGCGGACGCCTGCACGTCAGCCAGCAGCAGATGAACACGTGGATGAACTCGCTGACGGATTTCCTGACCACCCAGTCGTCGAACATCGCGTCGTTGGCCGCGAGCATCGGCACGTCCATCGTCAAGTTCGTGACGGGCCTCATCATGTGCCTGTTCGCCATCTTCTTCTTCCTGAAGGACGGCGAGCGCTTCTCGAAGGCGTTGCGCCGCTTGGTGCCGTCGGGCATGCGTTCGGTGGTGTCGCCGGCGGCCAGCGCGGGCTGGGCGTCGATGGTCGCGTACGTGAGGGCGGCGGTGACCGTGGCGGCCTGCGACGGGGCGGGCGCCGGTTTGGGTGCCCTGATACTGGGGTCAAACCTCTGGGTGGCGATCATGGCGCTGACCTTCGTGTTCGCGTTCGTCCCGATGCTGGGGGCGCTGGTGGCCGGCGGTGTCGGATGCATCATCATCTTGGCGACGCTCGGCTGGGTGAAGGCGCTGATCATGCTGGCGATCTTCGTCGTCGTCCTGGAGACGGAAGTGCACGTCATGCAACCGCTGCTGCTGGGACGGGCCGTGGACATTCACCCGCTGATCGTGCTGCTCTCGATTGCCATTGGCATTGTCATAGCGGGCATTCCCGGCGGCGTGTTTGCCATTCCGCTGGTGGCGCTGATCGTCGGTGTTGTGCGGGCAGCCATCGGGGACGTCGATGAACCAGCTCCGCCGGGCGTGAAACGCCGGTCATGGTGGAAACGCCGCTGGCGCGGCTTCAAACGCCAAAAGGTTTGACGTCCAGGATGCGCAGTTCGATGGTGCGCCCGTTCGGCGCCACATAGGAAACCTTGTCGCCGATGTGGGCGCCGATGACGGCCTGGCCCAGCAGCGACTGCGGCGAATACACCTGGGTGTCGATGTCGGCGTCAAGGCCCAGCATCTCGCGGGCCCCCAGCAGGAAAGCTTCGGTATCGTCATCGTCGTCGCCGTAGGCAACGGTGACTTGTGAGCCGACGGCCACCTGGTCGCTGCTTTCGGGTGATTCGCCGACTTGGGCGTCCCGCAGCATCACTTCGAGCTGACGGATGCGGCCCTCCATCTGGCCCTGCTCTTCGCGGGCGGCGTGGTAGCCGCCGTTCTCCGACAGGTCACCCTCGGCCCGGGCCGCGCCGATCTTGGCAGAGATGGCCGGGCGCCCTTCCGTCTTGAGGTGCTCAAGCTCTTGGGCAAGCTTGTCGTATGCTTCCTGCGTCAGCCAGACTGCGTCCATCCCCCCAGTTTAGCGGGACTACAGATCGACGTGGGCGGTGACCGTCAACTCGTCCGAGCTCGACCACGCGATATCGCCGGTGATGTTGGCGACCGCCTTCAGGTCGGCTTCCACGGACTTCAACTGTTCCAGGGTGTCGGCGGGGGCGCTGATCGCCACGGCGCTCAGGGCCGTCTTCATCGAGGCTTTAGCCTCCGATTTGACGCCCCGCAGACGCTCCAGGGCGGCACCGACGCCGTCGAGCATCGAACCGTCCCCGTCCCCCTCGAACTCGCCAAGCGACGGCCAACTGGCCAGGTGGATCGACCCCTGAGTGGGCGATTGCCACCAGCTCCACACCTCTTCGGTGACGAAGGGCAGGAAGGGGGCGAACAGGCGCAACTGGATGCTCAGGGCCTGCTGCAGGGCGGCCTGGGCCGACGCGCCGCCCCCAGCGCCGCGGGTGCCATAGGCGCGCTCTTTGACCAGCTCGAGGTAGTCGTCGCAGAAGGTCCAGAAGAAGGCCTCGGTGACCTCCAAGGCCGTGGTGTACTCGAACGCCTCGAAGGCCTGCGTGGCCGCCGCGACGACGCCCTTCAGGGCGTCCAGCATGGCGGCGTCGACCGGCTCGGTGACGGCGGACGGCGGCTGCGGCCCGCCCAGCCCCAGCACGAACTTGCTGGCATTGAGCAGCTTCATGGCCAGGCGACGTCCGACCTTCATCTGCGTCTCGTCGAAGGGGCTGTCGGTGCCGGGGCGGGCCATCGCGGCGCGCCAGCGCACGGCGTCGGAGCCGAACTTGGCGAGGATTTCGTCGGGCACGATGGCGTTGCCCTTCGATTTCGACCACTTCTCGTGACTAATCCTGTCGACGACGAACCCCGAGATGGCGGCGGTGTGCCAGGGCAGGCAGTCGAACTCCAGGTGCGAGCGCACGACCCGGCTGAACAGCCAGGTGCGGATGATCTCGTGGGCGTGCGGGTCGAGGTCCATCGGGAAGGCGGCGGCGAACAGTTCGGGGTCAGACTCCCAGCCGCAGACGATCAGCGGCGACAGTGACGACGTGGCCCAGGTGTCCATGACGTCGGGGTCGGCCGTGAAACCGCCGGGGCGCCCCCGTTCAGCCTCATCGAAGCCAGGCGGGGTTTCCGCCATCGGGTCGACGGGCAGGGCCTGCTCCGAGGCGAAGATCGGGTTGTCGTAGTCGGGCTGGCCGTCGCCGTCCAGCCGGTACCAGACGGGGAAGGGGACGCCAAAGAAGCGCTGCCGCGAGATCAGCCAGTCGCCGTTGAGCCCCTCGACCCAGTTGGTGTAGCGGTGGCGCATGTAGTCGGGCACCCACTGCAACTCTTCGCCCCGCTCGATGAGTCGGGCGCGCAACGCCTCGTCGCGTCCGCCGTTGGTGATGTACCACTGGCGCGACGCCACGATCTCCAGGGGTTTGTCGCCCTTGTCGTAGAAGTTGGCCTTGCGCATGGTGGGGGTCGGCTCGCCGTCCAGATCGCCGGATTCGCGCAGCATCCCAACGATCGCCTCTCGCGCCGAGAACGGCGTCTTGCCGGCCATCTCGGCGTAGGGGGCCGAGTTGGGCAGCCAGTCGGGGGTCTCCCTGGCCAGGCGGCCGTCCCGCTGGACGATGGTGCGCGTCGGCAGGCTGAGCTCGCGCCACCAGGTGACGTCGGTCAGGTCGCCGAAGGTGCAGCACATGGCGATGCCGGCGCCCTTGTCCGGCTCGGCCTTCGGGTGGGCCAGCACCGGTATTTCGGTGCCGAACAGGGGCGACGTCACGGTCGTGCCGAACAGCGGCTTGTAACGCTCGTCGTCGGGGTGGGCAATCAGTGCGCAGACGGACGGGATCAGCTCGGGCCTCGTCGTCTCAATGTAGATGGGGCTGCCGTCCGGCTTGTGAAAGGCAATGCGGTGGTAGAAGCCGGCGTAGTTGCGGTCCTCCAGCTCGGCCTGGGCGACGGCCGTCTGGAAGGTGACGTCCCAGAGGGTGGGCGCCTCCGACATGTAGGCCTCGCCGCGGGCGGCGTTGCGCAGAAAGGCCCGCTGGGCCACCGTTTGAGCCTGCGGCGAGATCGTCGAGTACAGCCGCGACCAGTCGACCGAGAGGCCAATCGTGCGCCACAGGTCCTCGAAGGTTTGCTCGTCGATGGACGTCAGCTTCAGGCACAACTCGATGAAATTTCGCCGCGACACCGACACCGGGTGCTTCGCGTCGGGCTTATCCGGGGGGACGAAGTCCGGGGCGTAGGCCAAAGTGGGGTCGCAGCGCACGCCGTAATAGTTCTGGACGCGCCGCTCGGTCGGCAGGCCGTTGTCGTCCCAACCCATCGGGTAAAGCACATGCTTGCCCCGCATCCGTTGGAACCGCGCCACCGTGTCGGTGTGGGTGTAGCTGAACACGTGGCCGACGTGCAGCGCCCCCGACACCGTCGGCGGCGGCGTGTCGATGGAGAAGGTGTCGGCTCGCGGCGCCAGATGATAGGCGTAGGTGTCGTCCGCCTTCCAGCGCGCGGACCACTTGGCCTCCAGGCCTTCCAGGGCGGGGTTTTCGGGGACGTTCCAGGTCATCCGGAAGTCCTAACCGCTGCCGGTGAGGCCGTAGGCCGACATGGCAATCAACGTCAGCAGGGCGTCTTCGCTGGTGGACGGCGTGTCGCTGTACATGTCCGTCGACAGGTCGACGGTTTGGAAAACGGTCGGCGTGTCGGGGCTGGCCACCACCATGACGGGTGTGGTCATGACGCCGGTGGCGTAGGTGGGGTTGCCGGGCACGGCCGAAGTCTGGTTGGCCAGGCTCATGGTCGAAATGAAGGATCTGGTCGAGCGCTGCGTGTAGCAGTTTTGGAAGGTCGTGAGATCGGTGCCGGTGATGCCGGCGGCGGCCGGGAAGGTGACTTTCAGCTGCGGATCGTTGAATACCAGCGATCCGGAAGTGATGTTGGGGGGCATCGCCGCCATGACCGCCTGGGTGTAGGGCAGGAACTTGCCGACCGTGTCGGCACAGGCCGCGGCGATGGCGGCACGCGACGAAGCGGTGTTGGAGTTGGTGGTGTCGCCGCTGGTCAGGAAGTGGTAGCGCAGGGTGATTTCGCCCTTGCCGGCCAAAGCGGTCAGGGCGGGCCCGTAGGTCGATTGGACATTGCCGCTGCTGAGGGACTGGAAGTCCACGTAGAGATCGACGATGTACGGGGCGCTGGGCGTTGACGGTGTGTCGGTGGGGGTGTCCGTCGGTGTATCTGTGGGGGTATCGGTGGGCGTATCCGAGGGTGAATCCGCCGGTGTGTCGGTCGGTGAATCCGTCGGCGTGTCCGTGGGTGTGTCCGAGGGCGTCGGCGTGGGCACCGGCAGGCTCGGGCTGAAAGCCGCCGCGTCAGCCGCGTTGACGACGATGGCCAAGCCGTCGCTGGTGGCATTGGGCGGGGTGACCTGCGCGGCGTTGGCCGGGCCGGTGATGGCCGCCTCCCGCTCACCCGCCTTGACATGCGCCCAGGCGCCCCAGATGCCGGCCGCCACCAGCGCGATGATGACGATGGCGATGGTCCAGTTGATCGCCAGCTTGCGGCGGCGCTTGGCTTTCTTCGCAGCCTCTAGCTTGGCTTCAATCTCGCGTCGTGGCGCCAAATCGGCGCGCGGTTTCGTCTTGTCCTTGGCCATTAAGAGTTACCCCTTGGTTATGAGTTGGCGACTTGTTGGAGCAGTGCCAGCACCGATGCCGCATCGGTGCCGATAGCTGGCGTCGGATAGCTGGTGGAGTCCGCCTGGTTGAAAAGTTGACCCAGACTCAGCGGCTTGCCGTTGACGAAGATCGTCGGGGTGCCGGTGACGCCCACCTGGTTACCCTTGGATGGGTCATCGTAGTAGACGGCGCGGTTCGGGTCGTTGGGGTCCTGGTAGATCTTCGAGTCGGAGCCGTAAAGGAAGGCCGGCGGGGCCGAGTTGTTGTTGACTATGCCGACGTTGTTTTGCTCCACGTTGGTCACCCAGTCTTGGGTTTGACGGCCCGAATAGCAGGTCTTGAACTTGTCCAGCGCGTCACCCGACAATCCGATTGCGGCGGGGAAATCGACGGTCAGTTGCTGGTCGGAGTAGCCGTCACCCTCGTTGCTCGGCTGGTTGACGAAGATGGTGTTGTTGTAGGCATAGAACTTGGTGTTGTCGGCGTAGTCGACGCAGGCCGCGGCGATGGCCGCCCGGGTGGAGTTTTGATTCGGGTAGCCACTGTCGAGGAAGATGCGGTTGTGCAGGTTCAAGACGATGTCGCCAGTGCCGGCCAGGGATTCCAGGCTCTTGGCGTAGGTGTCCTCAACCAGCTTGCACCAGGGGCACTGGTAGTCGAAGTGGATGTCGACGCGCACCGCCGCGTCCTTGACGGGGCTGGTGCTGGGCACAGTGATCCAGGCCGCCTGCGTGAGATCGGTGGAGTTGCCATCCGGCGGCATGACCTGCGCGCCCGAGGGTGTGGGGTTCGCCGAGCCATTGCCGGCGCGTCCGACGCCCCAAAAGATCAATCCCACGATCACGGCCAAAACCACCACCGCGGCGACAACGATGAGGACGATGTTTCGCCGGGCCTTCCGGGCGGCCGCTTCCTGTTGGGCGCGCAACTCGGCCCGGCGGTTGGCTCCGGCTGCTGGGCCGGAGACCGTCTTGCGGGTGGCTGGTGATTTCTTTGTGGCCATCGGTCACTCCTCAATTTGGGTCGTCGGGCCGGCAATCCAGCCGTCAATGGAAAGCGGGCTCTTGGGGAACAGGACGATCCACACCGCGCAGATTAACAGCCCGATGTCGCGCAGGATGTCCAACCAGTACATTGGTTTTTCCCCCGGCAGTGTCAGGTCGCCGCCGGGCCCGAAGCAGCCGCAGTCGATCTTCAGGCCGCGTGCCCAAGCCGACGAGATGACGATTATGTACGCCACCATCATCAGCCCGCCCAGCGCCGCCGTCCAGCGGGTCGCCAGGCCAATCACGATGACCAAGCCAAGCACGATCTCGATGATCGGCATCGCGGTGCCGATGGCGGTGATCATCCAGTCTGGGAAAGGCAACCGGTAAGCCTGCACCGCCTTGACGGATTCGGGCACCACGCCCTGCTGCAGCGAGACCACCAAATTGCCGATCTTCAACAGCCCCGCCGCCATGATGGCACCACCCAGAATGACGCGGGCGGCCACCGTGATCCAGCCAAAGACTGGCGCGCGAGGGCGCAGCACAACATCCGGCGATTTTTTGGCCATGCGAAAATCATACCCGACATGGCTGGTGGCTAAGCTTCAGGTGTGAATCTTGATCATGAGGAAATCGTCGACGCGCTGGAAGCCCGCTGGCCGGAGAACCGGGTGGGGCCAAGCCTTGACCGCATCGCCGCCATCATGGATCTCTTGGGCAACCCACAGCAGGCGCAGCCCGTCATCCAGATCACTGGCACCAACGGCAAGGGTTCGACGGCCATCATGATCGACGCCCTGCTGCGGGCGGCCGGCTTGCGGACGGGACGGTTCACCAGCCCCCACCTGGAAGACATCAGCGAGCGCATCGTCATCGACGGGGCACCGATCAGCCCGGCCGTCTTTGACGAGACCTGGGACGAGATCGCCCCCCTGGTGGCGATGGTGGACGAGCAGGCAATCGGCGGCATCGAGTGCACCTTCTTTGAGGTCATGACGGCGCTGGCCTACGCCGCTTTCGCCGACGCGCCGGTCGACGTCGCCGTAATGGAGGTCGGCATGGGCGGGCGTTGGGACGCCACCTCCGTGGCCGACGCCACTGTGGCGGTGGTCGCGCCCGTCGGGCTGGATCACATGCAGTACCTGGGCGACACCATCGCCCAGATCGCCGACGAGAAGTCGGGCATCATCAAAGCCGGTGCCGTGGCGGTGCTGGCGGCCCAGCGGCCGGCCGCCGCGGAGGTG
>WRFI01000044.1 GCA_009778875.1 Propionibacteriaceae bacterium
ATTCGCCGAGGTGACGACGGTGCCGTCCTGGTTGGTCTGCCAGGTGGTCAGCAGGTAGGCCAAGGTGGCGCGGGCCTGCTCGGGTGTCATTCCCATGACGTTCTGGAACGCCTGGGCCGTCGATCCGGCGGCACCCTCGTAGGCCATGCCCAAGGCGGTGTACGCCGAAAGCGGCGACACGACTGCGTTGACGTTGCCGGGCAACGTCTGGTTGAAGAGCATCTCCCCAAAGCTCTCGATAGCCGACGCTTGGCTGGTGGTCGGCTGCTGGACGGTTATGTTTGCGATCGGTTGTGCGGCCAGTAGGCCATTTTTTGTGTTTGCGGCGCAGGCACTGGTCATCAAACCTAGGGTGACGATCAGGGCGGCTCCAGCAAGTATTTTTCTCCTCATGGCCACCAGCTTACCGGAGCAACGCTGCTTATTAAACAGCAATTGCCCCCGCCAGCGCGTCCCGTCCGGCAGTCATCGCGTCAGAGAAGCGGGCAGCCCCGACCATTCGGGCGTCTTGACCCTCATAGACAATCAGTTTCATCGCCGCACCCGCTTGGGAAGTTTGTCGTCGGCGCGTATGCGGCCGAGATCCGTCTCGTAGGGGTCGGTGGCGGTGACAACCCGTTGGAGTTGCCCGAGTGCCTGGGTAACGGCGAGGAACCCGGCCAGGCTGATACCACCATCGCCGTGTTCCAAACGCGCCAAGGTACCGCGCGCGATGCCGGCGCGGTCAGCGACCTGGGCCGCTGTGAGGCCAAGCAGCTTGCGCCAAGTCACCAGTTGTTCGCCGATACTGGCGGACGCAGCGATGACGGCACGACTAGGTGGACGTGAAGTCATGTCACCTCCTAATGCTCAATATATTAGCAGTAAAAGCCAGTGATGTTCATAATAATGTGTCTAAAAGATCCCACCCGGCAAAGTCGCTGTGGTCAGCAGGGTGTCAGTCGACTTCGTGACGCCAGAAGGTCTTGACGTCTGCCTTGTCGACGAGGTTGAAGTTGATCAGCTTGGCCAGGAAGTCATAGTCGAAAGGGACGTCCCACGGTATGCGGACGGAGCGGCTGCTGGTGGAGTAGCCGCGCTGGGCGATCAGACCCTCGAAGCGGTTCATGGCTTCGGTCTCAAGGGCGATTGCCAGGTGCGTGCTGGAAGGCGAGAAGGAGACGATGAGTGTGCCGTGATCGGTGAACGTCGGCTGCTTCCACCGCATCGACCTTTGAAGCCGCGGGTAATGAACAGAGATCCACCGATCGATTTCGCGCAGCCGTCGTCCTTGCTTTGGCGGCAACGCGTCAGCGAAGTCGGTAATGTCACTCATTCGTTTCTCCCAACCCCTGCGACTAGGTTACCAGGATACTCTGATTCAGACCATGGGGCGACGCCTGCGGCAAACCAAACTGAGCCGCCGGTGGTCGCTGCATGCTCAACCTACATCAAACCGGCGATCTCATGAACTTGACCCCCCCACAACCTGCGATACTGATGAACATGACACACATGCCCCGTGCTTTTGCCGTTTTGGCAACACTCCTTCTTGTAGGCTCGTTGACCGCTTGCGGCCCTGGAGCGAGCCCGACGCAGACTGCCACTCAGCCCTCCGTTACTCAGGCCCCCGTCACTCAGCCTCCCGTCCCCGAGACTTCGGCGCCTGCACCCGCGAGCGAACCGGCCTCTCAGGCGGGGGCTTCGAACACTGTGATCCCCGTCAACCAGAGCTTCAGTGACCCGCAGATGGGAGACCAGATTACAATCGCGGACTTTGTGCCGAACTTCCAGTTGTCGCAGGCGATGCAGCAGAAGTACGAAAACGGACTCAACGGCGGCACCATGTCATTGCTCCATGTGATTGGCACGGGCGGCAACCAATACGCCAACTCGATCACCGACTACAACTTCCGTCTGAGCTGCGGCGCCAACCAGAACATCTCGGCGAAAGACGGCGTGTTTGATGACGAGATGACTGCTGCCGGGTTCACGCCGCTACCCCTCACGGGTATCAAATACAACGGCTCAGGTGACGGTTACATTGCGTTCATGATGCCGGGCGATCCGAACCCAACGGGCTGTGTCGTCAAATACACTCGGGCTGCGGCCACCGCAGCGGGCGGCAAGGCAATTCCGGAGTTCACCACGACCATCACATTGAACTGAGCTACCTTGGATGACGTAAAATTCTGAGAAACCCGGCGTGCGCAAGCGCAATCCAGCCGACACGCCAGGTTATTCAGAATGTAACCATGGTCCAGCAAGCGCGTGTTCGTCGCAAACTGACAATGAAAAAGCCGGGTGGTGGGTCCTGAAGTCGGAAAGGGCTTCCTCCAAGGCTTGACCATCTCTCGGTTTCGGGAAGTATTCGTCCTTGGGCCAAAAGGTGATTTTCGTGCCCCGGCCTTGCGCAGAGCCGATTAGGCGAGCAGGCGAAACAGCAGCATCTTCGGCAAACTCCTGCTGCCAGGTGTGCCCGTCATTGGTCGCCTCTACCACAACCCGGTTAGAAAAGGCGGTGACAAGCGACAATCCATTGGCCGAAGTTGGTCCTGTCATCACCGATGTGAAAGCGAAGGTCAGCGGGACTCGTCCATACTCGTCCTCCGTCACAGACAACGGTTGCGCATCCGTGGCGACGCAGACTGCACCATCATCGAGTAGCGTCACCACCGCAGATTTTCCGCACCCTCCCCAGTCATCGTTTTCGCATGCCCAATGAAGTATGCGCGTAATGAGAAAGCAGAGCCTGTCACTTTCGACCAGTCCCAATTGCAGGGCTGGCCGAGCTCTGATTGCAGCTAAACCTTCGATCACAATCAGGGGTTCTGACGGTGAGGTGAACATTTCATTCATCATAGTCTTGCTGTGGACATCACCGATCTGGTCGCCATGGGGTGGTCTTCGGCAGCCGATCACAAAGGGACCTCATGCCGGGAAGCGTTTCACAAGACGGATTACAAATGAACCGACGGCCTGTTCAGGTCATAAACATCGATCTGTGCTCGTTCAAAGAGGTCGGTAAGCTTGTCCTCTCCCCGCTCCTTCCGAATCTCCAATTCGGCATCCGAGATGGGAATTGCTTGCAGCCAAGTTACTTCGCAATCGCCTATCTGCATGTTGGGTATGTCGTCAAATAGGAAAACCGGCACGAACATCATGTGCTTCATTGTCAGCGTGTCATTGTATTGTCGGACAACGTCGGGATAGACGGTGCCGGGGTGGCACCCATAGTCACACTTGATGATGTTAAAGGAACAACTGCCAAACGCGCTACTGTAAACCTCGTTCCATTCAGAACCACAGGCACCAACGAACTCAACTCTAAGTTCGCGGTCGCCAGGCAATTCCTCATCTATCGAGTAGGCCGATAGGCCGATGGTCGCCCAAGTGGTCGCTCCGACATCAGGCTTATCTACCACGCTCAGCAAGTCAATCGAGTACTCCTCAGAGTCGTCCAAGAACTGGGTGACCTTTGACGATGACCTGTCCCCGAGATGACGAATGTGTTCGAATATGGCCTTGTCGTTTTCCGATGGCTGTTTTCTCATTTTTCAACAGTAACACTCTCTCGTCGTGCGCAAGGTGCTTGGTTGCCCGCGCGGTTTGCGTCCCGAAGGCTCGGTCGAGCGGGTCTTGAAAGACCTGCGAGGCCAGGTCGGAATCATTTCCCACCATGAGCGGCTACGTGAAAGCGACGAAGTTCCGATCAAACGTGTCTGAATCATCCCATGGGTCATTGTCTTCGAAAGGACCGACGTAGACCATTTCGTCATTCCGGACACACCAGCCCATTCCGTGTTCTTTCTCCCAATCACAGTTGAACTCGACGCTGAATGCGTAGCCTTCGCCGGCGGGTGGGATGACGACAAGACAAGTTGGCTGAACCTGTTTGATCACTTCATGGGGCTGCAAGTCCCGCTTGCGGAACAGCCCGCGCGCCCGACTGTGCCAATACCGCCACGTGGCCGCCATTAGGTCAAGCGCCAAGTGGCTTGAGGTGATCGAAAGACTGTCCAAGACCTTCACACATTCCTCGACATAGGCGGGCTCAACCTCGCCAGAAACGAGCAACTCAATGTCAGTCTTGAACCAAGGGAAAGTGACGTGCCCCTCGGCACCTTCATCGGACCATTCAATGTCAACAATCATGACTATTCGTCTCCTTGATTATCCTGGTATCGATCATACAGCGCTCATTCGTCCAGTCGTGTCAGCTCCGTCGGAGACCGTCTCAGACTCAATGTCTCTAACTACGTCGCGCATTATGTCGCGAGCCCGCTGAACAAGGTTCAGAAGGTACTGATAGTCAACCACTCGACCATTGCCGCTTTCGAAGACCTCGCGAATCTGGCAAACGGCGCCATCGGAAATCAGGGAGCCGATGGCCCGCACATACTCAGCAAACCTGTCATCGACGCTGGTGTAGGAACACTCAACCAAGGCGCCCTCGTTCTGAAGCGCATGTTTGACGTCCAAAAGACCACCTCCTGAAAGACGCTGGACAGACTTGAGCATGGTCATGGACGGGGCACTGCTGTGAATTAGGGCTTGAATCACTTGTCCTCCTTGGAAATCAACTATCGTGGTGTTTGCTTTCGCCCTGGGCAAACTGGCCAAGCGGGCCAACTAAATACATCAGGCAACCAACACCGGCTGCCAATTGTTCGAACATGAAGCCAGCACGGTCGCGGCACACTGATTCCTCATCTTCGGGTTCAAACATATCTTCCCAGTCAGGGTCCTGAACAACCGCACCCGGCTCAGGATCCAAAACACACAAGAGCGCATGCAACAGTGCGTCACGCCTTGATGCTCTTTTGAGCGCGTCTATCTCTTCCCAGATGCTGACCTTCATCTCGAGCAACTCGTCCGCAGTGGCGCAGCCGTCAAGCCAATAGGCTGTTGCCACGTCAAGCGCGGATCGGACCAGACTGTCAGGCTTTCTAATCCAGTCTTTGAGGATCGGCACCATGAGCATGTTCAATGCACGAAAAAGACTGACCCCGCTCGACTTCGACAATTCCTTCGCCTGCTCAACCAACTCGGGGGTAATTGGCAATTTGGATACCCAATCCTCTCAATACATATGGCCATAGAACTTGTCGCAAAGACCTGTCACAGCGTCGGCCATCCTTTGGGTGAGCGAACCCGTCAACACCTGTAGTTTAACAACATCACTGCTGGACGTACGTGGACTGGGTGCCAAAAGCTGCCGGATCAAGTAACAGGCAATTTCGGGTGGCCGACTTCACAAAAGGTGGGTGTCCATCCGGCGCTGCGAAGACTAATGTAGTGGATCAGACGGAAGGAGCCAATCATGGCAATGAGCGAGGACGACTACCGGGCGTCACACCCCGAGGACGCAAGCGTCGACAAGGCAAAGAAGCCGTTGTTTGCGGCAAATAGCACCGGCATGGGGTTCCACCCGACGTCAGTACTGGGGTGGTTGATCCTGCTGGCAATCATCGCAGTGATCGTCGTCGTGGTGGTCCTGTTCCGCACCGGCACAATCTGAGTCCGGCACCGGCGGTAGAATCCAGTACGGATTCATGGCACTGTATAGTGACGTATAGCAAGACGCTATATGGCACTATACGGCACTATAAAGTGCTATACCGGCTCAGACTGCCGGCCAATCACGTCCACGTGGCGGAAGCGGGGGTCTCCTAGGGCAAGATGCCCACAATGACGTTGATGACGTTGGCCAACACCAGCGTGGTGAACATGTACGACAGAAGGGTGTGCCGCAGGACGGTCACACGGATGGCCGGGTCGGAAACCGTCGTGTCGGACACCTGGAACGTCATCCCCAGGTTGAACGAGAAGTAGGCGAAGTCCTGGTAGCGGGGGCGATAGTTCGGGCGGTTGAAGTCGATGCCGCCAAACGGCGCGAGATCCGCTTCCAGCTTGTCGGCCGTCGGGTCGTTGGCGACAGACGGATGAGCCGCCCGCGCCTCAGCCCGCTTCTCAGCGCGGCGTTCGTTGACGTGGAACAGGTGCGCGTAACGCAAAGTGAACAGCGTCTGGGCCAGCGCCCAACTCAGAATGACCGATGCCAGACCCAGCAGCGCGATCCAGCGGCTTTCCGTCCCGCTGCCCCGGCTGGCGGCCAACACGACCACCAGATCGACCTGCAAGCTGACGGCGCAGAACAGCAGCAGAACGTCGACGACCCGCCGTCCCGGATCCTCGCGCACGGCGTGAGTGGCGGTGGCGTGGGCGCTCATGCCCCAGATCACCGCCCACACCCACACCAAGTACACCAGGCAGGCGACGGCCCAGCCGACCAGCGGCGCAAAAAGGGGACGCCAAGTGAGCGCCGTCACCACGCCTACCCCGGCGCCGACCACCAGAACGACGACAAGACGAAGCGAATGCTCGCGGGTGCTCGTCTTGTCAGATTTTGGTTCAGGTTGCGAAGTCATGGAATCAAGGCTAGTGGTGCGACCCATGATTGGCCTATCGAAGCCGACGCCACAGGGGCGCCTCGCTGCGTTGTCGTCAGTCGCCATAGGAACCGCTATGGCTCCCTCCTCCGCCTTGCGATGATCCAGCAATATGTCAGCGGATTGACCCGAGCAAAGAACGCCGATCCATGTATGCAAATTAAACATCTCGTGTAAGATTTACATAGTCAACAGGAGGGCACCGATGATTCGTCGTCAACTCACATCCGAAGTCGTGAACCGCCTACACGAAAGCCCGGCTGTTGCGTTGCTTGGCCCTAGGCAGGTGGGCAAAACCACAATGGCACTGGCAATCGGCGAGGACTGGCCCACTGGGTTCGTCTACCTTGACCTTGAGCGCCCGGCAGACATCAGGCGGCTTGCGGATGCAGACGCATTCCTGCGAAGTCAGGACGACAAGCTGGTGATTCTCGATGAGGTGCACCAGATGCCGGAGCTAATGCCCATTCTGCGGGGCGTGATTGATGAGCGTCGCCGGGCCGGTGTGCGGACAGGCCAATTTTTGCTGCTCGGGTCGGCCTCAATGGACATCAAACTCCATGCCGACGAGAGCCTGGCTGGCCGTCTGTCCCACTGTGAACTAGGGGGCGTCTGTGTTGATGAGGCCCAAGATGCCGGTATTGAGATCGCCCAACTGTGGTTGCGGGGAGGGTTCCCGGAGTCGCTGTTGGCATCTAATGACCTCATAGCTGGCCGCTGGTGCGACGATCTGGTGCGTTCGTACCTGGAAAGAGACGTGCCGATGTTTGCGCCGCGCATTCCGCGAGAAACACTACGGAGGCTGTGGACGATGGTGGCGTACTCAAGTGGATCGCTTCTAAACGTGAGCCGCCTGGCCTCGAATTTGGGCGTGTCCGGCCCGACAGTCGACCGTTACCTGGATCTGCTGACCGATCTGGCGCTGTTACGCCGATTACAGCCATGGTTTCCAAACGCCACAACCCGTGTGACGAAATCGCCGAAGGTGTATGTGCGCGACACAGGGCTGCTGCATAGCCTGCTGGAGATCAACTCGACACACACGTTGCTCGGCCACCCGTCGGTGGGGGCGAGTTTCGAATCAATGTGCGTGGAAAGTCTGATCCAGGCAGCAGACGGGTATGAGCCATACTTTTACCGGACGTCGAGCGGTGACGAAGTCGATTTGATACTGGCCGCCGCAGGACGGCCCCATATCGGCATTGAGATCAAACTGTCAAGTTCGGCAGCGGTCACGTCAGGCTTTTTCCGAAGCTGCGACGCGTTGGGGATTGAGCAGCGATATCTTGCTCACGGCGGTCCGGCGAACTTGCAACCGTACGTCCAAAATGGCGTGACCGTGGCCAACATCACCCACGTGGTTCGCGCCTTGCGGGAACAATCACCCAGGCGGTAGCTCATAGGCTGGTCATCATCGTCATCAGCGGTGGTATCAGGAACAACAGGGCGAACACGAGGACGGGCACCACCATCCACACCGTCATCGATTCCGCCTGCTTTTGGGCGGCCAGCTTGGCCTGTGCCAGGTGAGCTTTGCGCAACTCCCGCACCCGGGCCCGCAACGCCTCCACCAACGCCGCGCCCTGCTCGTCCAGCGCCATGATGTCGGCCAGGTCCGCAATGTCCGAAAGGTCAAGACGCTCGGCCAACTGGTGCAACTCCGCCCACGGGGGACGCTGCTGCAGACGGGCGCGCGTCAAGGCGTCCCGGATCTCAAGGAAGACGGGAGCGTCCGCCAGCTCGGCAGCCTCCGTCAAAGCCTGGACGGCCGACGCGTTGCCCAGCCGTATCAGCGTCACCAGGTCGAAGTAGACGGACACCGCGTCCGCGCTGGATTCCTGCCACACCCCGGCGTCCTGGCGCAGCGCGAAATCTGGCCAGAAGAATCCGAGGACGGCCCCGATCACACCGATGCCTAACGGCCAAGGCGACGCCACGAGCCCCAACACCCAGGCCAAGCCGGTGATCAGCGCCGGTGCTACCAGCCCCGCCAACGCGAGCAGCAGCTTGGCCGTCATGAAGTCGGCCAACGTCCGTCCCTGCTGCGCCAGGCGCTGCTGGGTGGAGTCGTTCACACGCCAATGCCACGACTCGGCCAGCTGCAGGGCCCGTCGCTCGATCCAACCATTACCCGTTGTCGCGACCTCGATGGTGGATGACGAGTTGCCGAGCCGTGCATCATC
The DNA here is from genome assembly GCA_009778875.1 of Propionibacteriaceae bacterium. Taxonomy (GTDB): domain Bacteria; phylum Actinomycetota; class Actinomycetes; order Propionibacteriales; family Propionibacteriaceae; genus WRGV01. The sequence goes on from WRFI01000044.1 coordinate 8,615, forward strand.
CAGGGCGGCCAACGCCGTCTTCAGGCTGACGGGGCGACGCATCAGGCCAAGCACCGCCAGCACCAGCCCAGCCGCCGCCAGAGCACCGGCCACCACCGCCACACCGCTGGGAGAAACACCCGTCCAACTCGTCATCGCGCACCCCCCGACTGGCCTGCCGCCGGCGCCGCCGGCTTGGCCGCCTGGCGCAACCTGGCCCGCGGGCGCGGCTGGCTGGCTGCCTGCAACCGCGCCAGCGACGCAATGTAGATCAACGCCAACGCCAGGGCGATCCACGGCCCGAACCCACTGCGGTACGGCGCGAAATACGACGGGCTGGTGACCAGCGCCAACACCAACACGACGGCGATGATCGCCGTCACCTGGCGCACCACGATGCGGGGTTTGGCACGCTCGTTGTCGATCTCGCGGGCCGCCGCCAGGCGGTCTTGCAGCGAATCGGCGAGCGCCTCAAGCGTGGCGGCCGCGCCCGTCCCCCGCTGGCCCGCCACCACCAGGGCCGCCGCCACCGCGTCGGCATCGGCATGGTCGACGTCATCGGCGAACGCCGACAGGGCGTCCGGCAAGGTCCAGCGCTCGTCCAGGCGCAGTGCGGCCAAAGTGACGGCGTCGCTGAGCACCTCGGGGGCCTGACGACGGGTCGAACGGATCGCGTCGGGCACCGAGCGTCCCGTCAGCAGGGACGCCGTCAAGGCCCGAACCCAGCGGTCGAGGGCCTCCAAGACGATGATGTCACGATTCTTCGGATCACCCAACAGCCTTGGCCCGGCCACCACCGCGGCCGGCACGATCACCACCACGGGCACCCAGCGGGTCACCGCCAGCGCCACAATACCCGCGACGAAACCGGCGATGACAAGGCGTTTCTGCCCCACCGGCAGGTCCCGCCAATACCGCGCCAACCAGGGCGTTGTGCGGCGCGGCCCACCGCGCTGCAGGCGCAGCGACCCCAACACGACGGCGCCGACGCCAGCCAGCGCCAACGCTGCCGCCAAACCGGCCAGCCCGGTGATCATGCCGTCCCCCGCCGGTTGGACGAGAAGGGCCGCAACTTTTCCACCAGCCCGGCGTCGGGAGTGAAACTGAAAACATTCGGGTCCGTCGCCGAAAACACCCGCGTCGCCACGGGGCGGCCGTTTTCGATGCCGCCGGTGATGTGCAGAATCTCGTCAACGAACCGTCGCCGCACGCCCCCCTGCCAGGTGTCGTCCACCAGCCGCACGTGAATGATCAGCCCGACGTTGTAGGCGATCTGGCGGTAGGCCTCGTCAGTGTCGATGACGCCCCCCTGGGCGACGCGCGAAGCCAACCGGTCAATGGTCGAGGCGGCCGAATGCGAGTGAGTCGTGCTCATAGTGCCGGCGCCGGCCTGCATCGCCTCAAACATGGCCGACGCCTCACCCCCGCGCACCTCACCGACGATCAGGCGCGACAGGTTTTGCCGCAGCGCCTCGGGCATCAGGTCCGCGACCGTGTATTCACCGATCTGCTTGCCGTCGACGCGCTCACCCATGCCCGAGCGGGCCTGCAGGGCGACGACGTGGCGTCCGGGGCGCAAATGGGCAAGCAGCTCGTAGTCGGTTTCCAGCGTGCCGTAGCGCTCGGTTTCCGGTATGGCCGAGATCAGCGCCCGCAGCAGGGTTGTCTTTCCGGCGCCCTGATCGCCGCTGATGACGATGGACAGACGGGCCTGCACAGCCGAGGCGAGGAAGTCGGCCACCTGACGCGGAATCATCGACTTGCCCGCCAGATCGTGCAGGCTGACATCGGTCAGCAGGTGCTGCCGGATGGTGATGGACGGCCGGTCGGCCAACCCGAAGCCGATGGCGTGCAGACGGAAACGGTCACCCAGGGCCAGGGTCATCATCGGATGGGCGTCATCAAAAGGACGGGGCGGGCTGGCCGTCTGCCCGAGAAACCGGATGGCCTCGACCAGCTCCTCATCCGAATCGGCGACCGGCGGATGCGGGCGGCGGCGTCCGTCCCCGTCCTGGACGAAGACGGAATCGAACCCGTGGATTTCAATGTTTTCGGCGGTCGGAAGGTCGAACAGCGGCTGCAAGCGGCCATAGCCGAAGATGGCCGCCTCGACGGCCCGGGCGTAGGCCTGCTCGAGTGTCAGCGGCCACAGCGCCTGCCCATCCGCGTTGAGCCGCTCGACGTGGTCGCGCACGCACCCGCGGATGACGGAGCGCCCCATCAGTCGGCGGTCGACCTCGGGCATCGCGGTGCCGTGACCGCGGGCCCAGTCGGCCGCTTTGTCGGCGATCGCGTCAGCGGCTCGTCGCCTTAGGTTGACGACGGTCAGCCAGTCGATCGCCGGCGTGCGGGCGGTGGTGTGGTTACCGTCGATGGGGGCGGTGTTGTCCGTCGCCTCGTCGGAAGCCCGGTAGGCGCGGGACGGCGGCGGGGGCGGTGTGGGCAGCGGCGGGGGCGGTGTGGGCAGCGGTGTGGGTGGCACGATGATGAGTTGGGGACGCGGGGCAGCGTCCTCAATGTCTTCAAGCAGGGCGTTAGACATATGCGGGCACCCCCTCGGCGGCGGCCTCGTCATGTGTGCTGCGGCTTGGGACACGGTCGAACTGGGCGTCCCACTGATCGACGGCAGCCCGCAACTTGTCGGCCATTTCTATGTATGCCCGTGTCAGGGGACGTTTGTTGGACCAATGACGGCTGGGCATGCCGTCCGAGAGATGGGCCGCGTCCTCCGGCTGCCAGGGTAGCCCGTCGGTTGGCAACTTGAAATGATCCGCGATCTCGCGGGCCGAATAAGGGAGCCCGGGGCCGACCACCACCAGCCGCGTGGTGCAAGCCGGCACGGCGCTGGCGGCGGCGGTCACGTCCGGCACGTACAGGCGCAGCGTCGCCAGGGCCGGCAAACTGCTCCGCGTCACCATGACCAACTGGCGGGTGCTCGCCATGACGGCCGCCGGCAACCCCTGCGCACCCCAGCGCCCGGCGTCCAAAATGACGTCGATGCCCTGGCGGTCGAGTCCGGCCAAAGCGTCCATCAGCTCGAACCAGACGGGCTCGAACAAAGTGGACGACCCGGGCCGGGCGAACCCCGGTATGAACCAGTGTGGGGTGTCTTTGGTGTCCGTGCCCGGCATTTCGACCATGTGTTTGGGCAAGTCAGAAGCCAAGTCGAGGCCGTCCCGCCAAAGTTGCGTCAGTGACGTCAGGCCGCGCCCGCCGGTTTGCACGTCATTCAGGTAGCCCGCGAGAACAGTCTGGGACGCAGCGCGGTCGGCGTCCACCAGCACGACGTCGCGGGGCCAGGCGAGCGTCAGCCCCAAGGCGGTGGTCGTAACCCCTGGTGCGCCCGTGGCGCTGGTGAATGTGAATATTGCCATGGTGCCTCTCGTGTTCTGTGACAGCCGACTCTACGAAAAACAACCCGCCAAAATCAGAGAAGATGGCGAAAATCGGCCAAATCTGTGGATAACTTCTTTGGTGGGGCGTTCCCTCGGGGGGAAGTTGTTCCGTCGCGGGGCGTTGGCGGTTGGGCCGTTTGACGCGGCGGGCTCCAGCCGGCCCGAGCGCACAGACGCCGTACTCGACGCGTGATCAAGTGGCCACCAGGCTTGGGCAGGCGTCTGCGCCGTCGCCAGCTCGAACCGGCGTTCCACCCGCCATGTCAACCGGCGGCGCCACGGAAAATTCCCCTCTGGGGAGGGGTGGCGGCGGAGCCGACGGGGTGGTTCTGCTGGGGGCGCAGCGCCCCAGCCACGGAAAATTCCCCTCTGGGGAGGGGTGGCGGCGGAGCCGACGGGGTGGTTGACGCGGCGGGCTCCAGCCGGCCCGAGCGCACAGACGCCGTACTCGACGCACGATCTAGTGGCCACCAGGCCTGGGCAGGCGTCTGCGCCGTCGCCAGCTCGAACCGGCGTTCCGCCCGCCATGTCAACCGGCCCAGGTTCCACAACGGGGCCTTTGGGATACACCTCCCACCCGCCATGTCAACCGGCTGTCCACGGGTGGCGGGTTTCGTGAATGGGGGTGGCTGAGCGAGCCCGC
>WRFI01000045.1 GCA_009778875.1 Propionibacteriaceae bacterium
CAACTTAATGTTAGTGGCACGACCCTACCGACAGGTGGCGCGAAGCGCCGGGGCAATTCCCCGGCTCCGCCGGTTGACATGGCGGGCGGAACGCCGGTTCGAGCTGGCGACGGCGCAGACGCCTGCCCAGGCCTGGTGGCCACCTCCCCAGAGGGGAATTTTCCGTGGCTCCGGCGCTGCACCTGCTTGGGAAACCACCCCGTCGGCTCCGCCGCCACCCCTCCCCAGAGGGGAATTTTCCGTGGCTCCGGCGCTGCACCCCTCGCGAGACCACCCCGCCGGCTCCGCCGGCACCCCTCCCCAGAGGGGAATTTTCCGTGGCTCCGGCGCTGCACCCCTCGCCAGAGGGGAATTTTCCGTGGCTGCGGCGCTGCACCTGCCTGGGAGACCACCCCGTCGGCTCCGCCGCCACCCCTTCTAAGGAGGGGAATTGCGCCGACGTTTCGGTGGATGCCCTATAGTGGGGCCGGGAAGGATGACCAGCGTGACCAAACTCGTCATTGTCGAATCGCCAGCCAAGGCGTCGAAAATCGCCAGCTACTTGGGGGCTGGCTACGTCGTCAAGTCGAGCGTCGGCCACATTCGTGACCTGCCGACGTCGGCGGCCGAGATTCCGGCCAAATATAAGAGTCTGCCCTGGGCCCGCACGGGCGTCGACGTGGACAACGGGTTTGCGCCCCTTTACGTCGTCAACCCCGACAAGAAATCCGTCCTGAAGGAGCTCAAAACCGCGCTGGCCGGCGCCGACGAGCTGCTGCTGGCAACTGACGAGGATCGCGAGGGCGAGGCGATCGCCTGGCATCTGTTGCAGGAGTTGAAGCCCAAGGTGCCGGTGAAGCGGATGGTCTTCCACGAGATCACCCCGGCCGCCATCAAGGCGGCTGTGGCCGCGCCCCGGGCACTCGACAACGACCTGGTGGACGCCCAGGAAACCCGGCGCATCCTGGACAGGCTGTACGGCTACGAGGTCAGCCCCGTGCTTTGGCGCAAGGTGTTGCCGCGGCTGTCGGCCGGGCGGGTTCAATCGGTGGCGACCCGCTTGGTGGTTGACCGAGAGCGCGAGCGCATCGCCTTCGTCCCGGCATCGTATTGCGACATTGAGGCCGATCTGGCCGTCCTGCCCGGCGACGCCAAGGCCGGCGAGCCCGAGCAGTTCAGCGCCAAGCTGGTGACGCTGGGACCGTCGCGCATCGCCCAGGGCCGCGACTTTGACGCCTCCGGCACGCTCAAGACCAAAGCGGCGCTGATCTTGGGAAGCGGCGACGCCGACACCCTGGCGGGCGCGCTGAAAGGCGCCGAGTTCAACGTTTCCGGCGTTGAGTCGAAGCCGTCCGTCCGCCGCCCGGCCGCGCCGTTCCGCACGACGACCCTGCAGCAGGAGGCCGGCCGCAAGCTCGGCTTCACGACGGCCCGGACCATGTCGGTGGCCCAGGAGCTGTACGAGGCCGGCCACATCACCTACATGCGCACCGATTCGGTGACCCTGTCGCAGCAGGCCATCGACGCGGCCCGCCGCCAGATCACGGTGCTGTACGGCGTCGACTATTTGCCGCCCCGGCCGCGCCTTTACGACTCGAAAGTCAAGAACGCGCAGGAGGCCCACGAGGCCATCCGACCGGCTGGGGACGAGTGCACACCGCCCGCCAAGACGGGCCTGCACGGCGACCAACTGCGGCTCTACGAGCTGATTTGGCAGCGCACGCTGGCGTCCCAGATGGTCGACGCGCAGGCACTCACGGTGACGGTGGGCGTCGAAGCGGTGCTGGCCTCGAAGCTGGGGTTGGAGATCGGGCCCGTCACCAAGGCCGGGTTTGCGGCCTCCGGCACGACTTTCACCTTCCCGGGTTTTAGGCGGGCCTACGTCGAGTCGCGCGACGACGATGACGAGTCGTCGGCCGTCCTGCCGTCGCTTGCCCAGGGGCAGGCGTTGGACGCCCGCGACATCGGCGCGCAGGCGCATTCGACGAAGCCGCCGGCCCGTTACACTGAGCCGTCTCTGGTGGCCAAGCTGGAGGAGCTGGAGATCGGTCGTCCCAGCACCTACGCGTCGATCATCCGCACGATCACCAGCCGCGACTACGTCTTCAAGCGCGGATCGGCCCTCGTGCCGACGTGGCTGGCGTTTGCCGTGACCCGCCTCCTGGAGCAGCATTTCACCGACCTGGTCGACTACACGTTCACGGCCAGCCTGGAGGACAAGCTGGACGAAATCGCCGAGGGCAAGGCCAAGCGGTTGGCCGTGTTGACGCAGTTTTACTTCGGCGACAAAGCGGACGGCGCTTCCGCCGGGTTGCATGAGCTGGTCGACAACCTGGGCGAGATCGACGCCCGGGCGATCTCGACGTTCCCGATCGGCGACGCCGGCATCGACGTCCGGGTGGGGCGCTACGGCACCTACGTCGAGGCTCATTCCGACGGCGACGACACCGAGTCCGACACCAAGCGTGCTAACGTCCCCGAGGATCTGGCGCCCGACGAATTGACCCCCGACAAGGCCCGGGAGTTGATGGCGACGGCTGGCGCGGCGGGAGGGGCGGGCCGCCAACTGGGCGTCGACCCCGAAACCGGCCAGCCGGTGGTGGCCAAGGACGGACGCTACGGCCCCTATGTGACGCTGCAGGAGGTCGAGCCCGCCGAGGCTGCGCCGAAGGGCAAGGCGAAGGCCAAGGCCAAGCCGCCGACGGCGTCGCTGTTCAAGACCATGAGCCTCGACACCGTCACCCTGGACGAGGCCCTGCGCCTGCTGAGCCTGCCGCGCACCCTGGGCCTCGACGCGGACGGCGAGGTGATCGTCGCCGCCAATGGCCGCTACGGCCCCTTCCTGAAGAAAGGCGCGGCCGACTTCCGCTCGCTGACCAGCGAAGACGAGCTGTTCACCGTCACACTTGAGGCGGCCAAAGAGCTGTTCGCGAAGCCCAAGCCATCGCGCGGGCGGGCCGGCGGCGGGGCGCCAGCGCAACCTGGACGGGTGCTCGGCGACGACCCGAATTCTGGAGCGCCGGTCACGGTCAAGGACGGTCGCTTCGGCCCATACGTGACCGACGGCACCACCAACGCGACACTGCGCAAGGCCGACGATCCGGCCACCGTCACCCTGGACCGCGCCGTCGAACTGCTGGCCGAAAAGCGGGCCAAGGGCCCCGCCCCGAAGCGCCCGGCGCGCCGGAAGTGAGACCGCATGCCTGGGTTGTTTATCGTCTTTGAGGGTGGGGACGGGGTCGGCAAGTCGACGCAGGTCAAGTGGCTGGCGGCCTCGTTGGAGCAGGCCGGGGTGAGCCACGTCATCACGTTTGAGCCGGGGTCAACCTGGCTGGGCGCGCACGTCCGCGACCTGGTGCTGAACCCGGAATCGGGGCCGATTTGCCCGCCCGCCGAGGCCCTGCTATACATCGCTGACAAGGCCCAACATGTGGCCGAGGTGATCGACCCCGGGCTGGGTGCGGGGGCCGTCGTCGTCTCTGACCGCTACACCGACTCGGTGATCGCCTACCAAGGGGCGGGCCGCGAGCTGGCCGGGGAAGACATTGAACGTCTGGCCGCCTGGGCGACGCAGGGGCGACGCCCGGACCTGACCGTCCTGCTGGACGCCGACCCGGCCGACGCCGTCGAAGCGATCACCGCCAAGGACCGCCTGGAGGGGGCCGGCCTGGATCTCCATCGGCGAGCCCGCCAGCGCTTCCTCGACCTGGCCGCCCGCGACCCGAAGCACTACCTGGTGCTTGACGCCCGCCAGCCGCGCGATGAGGTCGCCGCGGCCGTCCGCGACCGGCTCGCGGGCTTGGGCCTGAAATTGTCGGCGCCGCAGGGAATGATTAAGTCATGACCGTCTGGGATGCCCTGATCGGCCAGTCCAGGGCCGTCGCCGAACTGCGGCGAGCCGTCGAGGCCGGCGACACTTCCGCCATGACTCACGCCTGGCTGTTCACCGGGCCGCCCGGCTGCGGACGCTCGGTCGCGGCGCAGGCTTTCGCGGCCGCCCTGGAATGCGGCCAAGGCGGCTGCGGCGTCTGCAATTCCTGCCGAACTGCCTTGTCAGGCTCGCATCCGGACGTCACCCTGTGCCGCACGGAGCAGCTCAGCATCGGCGTCGACACGGCCCGCGAGCTGGCCCTCAAGGCCGCCTTGACACCGATCGCCGGGCCGTGGCAGGTGCTTGTCGTCGAGGACGCCGACCGCCTCACCGAGCGGGCAGCCGATGCGCTGCTGAAGTCCTTGGAAGAGCCCGCCCTGCGCACCGTCTGGGTGCTGTGCGCGCCAAGCGCCGACGACCTTCCCGCCACCATCCGGTCGCGGACGCGGGAGGTGCGGCTGGTCACCCCGCCGGACGACGAGGTGGTGACGCTTTTGGTGTCAGAGGGTGTCAACCCCGATCTGGCACTGACCGCCGCCCGGGCCGCCCAGGGCCATGTCGGCCGCGCGCGGGCCTTGGCCGCCGACGCCGCCCAGCGCCAAGCCCGCAACGCCATCATCGACCTGCCGACCACCTGGACGTCCCTCGGCGAGTGTCTGGTCAGCGCCGCCGACATCGTCAATCGCGCGCAGGCCGAGGCTGCCAGTCAGACCGCCCAGTTGGACGCCCAAGAGAAGGCCGAGCTGGATCTGATGCTCGGCTTTGGCACAAAGGGCGCCCGTCCCCGCAACGCGGCGACGGCGGTCAGCCAGCTGGAGGACCAGCAAAAGGCCCGGGCGAAGCGCCTGCAGCGAGACGAGCTCGACAACGTCTTGACGCAGCTTGCCACCTGGTATCGCGACATTCTCGCCCTGCAAACCGGCGCCCCGCCGGCCGAACTCATCAACCTGGCGGTCGCTGACAGGGCGACCGCGGCGGCCCAGGCTTCCACCGCGTCGCGCACCCTCGGTTGCCTGGACGCCATACTCGACGCCCGCCGCGCCCTGGACGGCAATGTCGCCCCCCTGCTGGCGATTGAGGCGCTTTTTGTCCGGCTCGGCGGGTTTGGGTGACGGTGCACGAGTGTGCTGTATCAGAATTAGCTTCACATTGGGCGTGCTGGGCGATGCCTGGCAAGGCGGAGGAGCGACCGATAGCGGGTCCTATCGTGAGCGACGACAACGCAGCCAGGCGCCCGATCCAGCACGATCCAATGGCAAGCTAATTATGTGACAGTACACTAGGATTGAACGGAACGTCTCCCAGACAAACCACTTCCCCAGTGAGGAGAATCACGTGAGCAATCCGGAGCCGACGAAAGTCATTGAAGAGGACGACCCGGCAAACGAGCCGACGGTCAACATCAGTATCGCCGAGGCGCAAAAACGCGCCCAGGCGGCCGCCGATACGCTGGCCCAGCGCGACGCGGCGGCCAAGCAGCAGGCCGAAGCCGACCGTCAGGCCGCGCAGGACGCCGCGCAGCGCAAGGCTGAGGAAGCCCGCATCCGCGAGCAGGAGCGGGCGGCCCGCGCCAAGGCTCTCGGCACCGTCGAGGTGAGCGACGACGATGTCACCGTGCCAGTGCCTGAACGGCACACGAACGACAAGTTCCTCGGCTCGGCCGGGCTGGCGCTTATCCGTCTCGTCCTGGCGGCCATCCTGGGTGTGCGGGGCGTTCAGGTGCTGTGGAACATCGGCGCCACCACGGACTGGCTGACGACCCACTCCATCCCAAACGCCACGCCGATCGCCTGGTCGCTGGGCGCGTTGCTGCTCATCATCACGGTGCTGCTGGTCGTTGGCTTCGGCGTCCGCCTGGCGGGCCTGCTGACGGCCGCGGTGGCCATTTTGATGCTCGTGTTCATCCAGTGGGGCTACGCCAACCCCTTCGTCGCGGGCCAGGCCGGTTTCACCGGCGACTGGGACGTCGTGGTGGCCGGTGTCGGGCTGGCGTTGTTCTGCCTGGGCTCCGGCGGCTGGGCAATCGACGCCGCCATGCGATTCAACAGGGCCAAGCGTAAGCAATACCAGTGACCACCAGCGGAAAGCGCCGGCTGGCGCAGGTTGTCGGCACCACGGTCCTGGTGACGCTGCTGGCGGCCTGCGCCAGCCCCGATAGCGGCGGGATCCTCGGCACCAATCAGCCCACCCCCGTGCCCTCGGAAACCAGCACTCTGCCGGGCCCGGCGCACACCTATTCCGACATGACGAGCCCGGACCGCCAGACCGTCGATTTTGATCCGAACCTGCGGGTGCCGGGCATGACCGATCCGCCCATCGGGTCCGGCTACGACCGTTACCTCAAGCAGACGGTCACCTGGGGCGACTGCTCACCGGCCAGCAAGGGAATGCAGTGTGCCACGGTGCTGGCCCCACTCGACTGGGACGACCCGGACGGTGTCGCGATCACCTTGGCGATGAAGCGCCGCACCGCCACGCAACCCCCCGCCGACCAATCGTCCCCCGACCTGTTTATCAACCCGGGCGGGCCTGGCGGCTCGGCCATGGACTACGTCGATTATTTCGGCGTGACTGGCCTGGCCGGGTTCAACATCGTCGGAATGGATCCGCGCGGCTCAGGCAATTCGACGCCCGTGGTTTGCGGGACGACCGCCCAGATGGATGACTACTTTGACCTCCAGATGGCACCGACCAATGATGACGAAAAGCAGGCGCTGATTGATGGCTCTAAACAATTCGCCGTCCAATGCCGACAAAACTCGGGTGCCCTGCTCGACCACATCACCACCATTGACACGGTGCATGATTTCGATATGGTGCGCCAGCTGTTGGGCGATGCCAAATTCAACTGGATGGGCACATCGTATGGAACGTTCATTGGTGCGGTGTATCTGGAGCTTTATCCACAAAATGCTGGACGCATGATTTTGGATGCGGCCGTCAATATCACCGAAAACACCTCCGTCAGCCAACCGGACGGTTTTGATCTGGCGCTTGGCGAATACGCCAAATGGGCAGCCAGCCAAGGTTATGGCGGCCAGACGGCTGACGCCGTGCTCAAAGGGATCACAGATTTCACCATCGGTTTGGCGACCAATCCGATCCCGGTCGGTAACCGAAAGCTGACCCAATCGCTATTTGTGCAGGGGCTCGCCCTTTTCATGTATTCGGGCACGATGGCGTACTACTCGCTGGCCCAAATCTTGCGGGAAACGCTCGGCGGTGACGGCACCTACATGCTGTCGGCGGCGGACTCCATGAATGATCGCAGTGACACCGGCTACGGCTCGTTGGCAACGGCCTTTCCGGCCATCGAGTGCGCTGATGAGGCGGACGCCGGGCTGGATGCGGCGTTTGCCCAGTGGGACGATGACGCCGCCTCGGCGCCGTATTTCGGACGGTTCATGGGGCCGAACACAATTTGCCAGGTTTGGACAGCTCAACCGGCTCCGCAAATCGATTTCCGGGGCGCGGGCGATCCGCCATTCTTGGTGATCGGCGGCACCGGCGATAACGCCACCCCATACCAATATGCCCAATGGATGGTCCAGCAAATGCCGGCGGGCGTGTTGGTCACGCGAGACGGAGTCGGCCACGGCAGTTACAATTCGGGCAGCCGGTGCATCGACCAAATCGTGCGCGCCTTCCTAACCGCCGGAATAGTGCCGGACAAAAACATCACCTGCCAGATGGGGTAATTGGTAATACCACCCCAACTGTTTGGAGCCCGCCGCGTCAACCACCCCGTCGGCTCCGCCGACACCCCTCCCCAGAGGGGAATTTTCCGTGGCTCCGCCGGTTGACATGGCGGGCGGAACGCCGGTTCGAGCTGGCGACGGCGCAGACGCCTGTCCAAGCGTTAAACAAAACTGGCCGGTTGACATGGCGGGCGGAACGCCGGTTCGAGCTGGCGACGGCGCAGACGCCTGCCCAAGCCGGGTGGCCACTTGACCACGCGTCGAGTACGGCGTCTGTGCGCTCGGGCCGGCTGGAGCCCGCCGCGTCAACCACCCCGTCGGCTCCGCCGACACCCCTCCCCAGAGGGGAATTTTAACGGCATCTGTGCGCTCGGGCCGGCTGGAGCCCGCCGCGTCAACCGGCCCATCTGTCAACGCCCCGCGTCGTTGGGTGCGCTCGGGCCGGCTGGAGCTCGCCGCGGCGAATTCACGCCGACACCACGCCCGCCTCGTAGGCCGTTATGACCAGGGCGACCCGATCGCGACAACCCAATTTGGCCAACAGGTGGCCAACATGGGTCTTGACGGTTCCCTGCGCCATGTAGAGACGCTCGCAGATCTCGGCGTTCGTGGCGCCACGGGCGATCTCGAGCAGCACCTCGCGCTCACGATCCGTCAGGGTTTCCAGACGTCCGTTCGGATGGGCGTTCACGTCCGGCAGCCGCTTGGCCATCAGGTCAAGCAAGCGCCGCGTGATCCGCGGCGAGATCGTGGCGTCCCCCCAAGAAATCACTCGGATCGACGACAGCAGCAGGTCGGGCCGGGCGTCCTTGATCAGGAATCCGCTGGCACCGGCTTTTATCGCCGCGAAGGCGTATTCGTCCCGATCGTAGCCGGTCAGAACCAAGACACGGGTCGGTATGCCCGCCTCGGCGAGACGCCGGGTGGCCTCCAACCCGTCCATTACGGGCATGTAGACGTCCATGACGACAACGTCGGCATGCACTCTCGCCAACATGGACAGGGCCTCGACACCGTTGGCGGCCTCTCCGACCACCGTCATGTCACCGCTTGAGCCAATCAAGGCTCGCAGTCCGTCTCGAACCGTCTCCACGTCATCAACAATTGCGACACGTATCATTTGCTCACTCCTTCACGAAGCTGGGGCTAGCCGCGTGCTTGGGGCGTTTTCTCCTAGACTCCCAAGATTACCGAATGACTCAAGGCCTTCACAGGGCAATCTGTAGCTCGCTGGGATGAGATGTCATCGACCGGAAGGATGATGGCGACGGGGTGGTCGATGCACGCCTTTGAGCGCACACTGAGTAGGGTTGAGGGAATGACAACCACCATCAGTAACACGAGGTTGACCGGTGAGCGCGCCGCTTTCGGCGCCAAAGACTTGACAGTCGTCAACACCATTTTCGCCGAGGGCGAATCGCCGCTGAAGCACAGCCGGGACCTCGACATCCGTCATACCGTGTTCGAGTGGAAGTACCCCCTGTGGTATGCCGAGAATGTCACTGTAGTGGACTCGTCGCTTCTCGAGACGGCCAGAAGCGGCCTTTGGTACATGGATGACGTCACGCTGCGGCGGGTGCTCGTCGCCGCGCCGAAGACCCTGCGCCGAAGCCGTCACATCGTCATGGAAAACGTCTGCATGGCCGACGCCGCCGAAACCATGTGGTCATGTGACGACATCTCGATGAAGGACGTCTCGGTGCATGGCGACTACTTCGGAATGAACAGTTCGAATGTCGTCGCCGACGGGCTGAACGTATCGGGCAATTATGCATTCGATGGCGGTCACGATATTGAAATCGTCAATTCAACCCTGCTGAGCAAGGATGCCTTCTGGAATTGTGAAAACGTGGTGGTGCGCGATTCGACAATTATCGGCGAGTATCTCGGGTGGAATTCGCGCAACGTCACATTTGTCAATTGCACAATCGAATCGCTGCAGGGCCTCTGTTACATCGAAGGATTGGTGCTGCGCGGCTGCAGGCTGATCAACACAACCTTGGCTTTTGAGTATTCCACCATTGACGTGGAAGTCGAAAGTACGATTGATTCGGTCATCAACCCGTCCGGGGGGGTCATCAAGGCACGCAGCATCGGTGAGTTGATCATGGACGCCGACCGGGTGGACGCCAACGCCACCAAGATAATCACAGAAAGCTGAATACGATGAGCTTCGATTTTGACACCGCCGTCAACCGGGACGGCCTGAATACGGCGAAATGGGACGTCAAACCGGGCGAGCTGCCGATGTGGGTAGCCGACATGGACTTTGTCGTCGCGCCGTGCATCGTCGACGCCGTGCGGGCCCGGGCGGCCCAACCCTGTTACGGATACAACGAAACCAGCCACGCCTGGCGCCAGGCAGTGGCTGATTGGTGGCAAACCCGCCACGGCTGGGCGATTTGCACCGACGAAATCCAGTTTTGCAATGGCGTGGTGCCGGCCATCAGCAGCCTCGTGCGGACCCTGGCCGATGAGGGCCGCCAAGTGCTCATCCAGGCCCCGGTCTACAACCATTTCTACTCGTCTATCCGTAACTCGGGACGCGAGGTTATCAGCTCGGATCTGGTTTACGACGGCGACCGGTACCAAATCGATTGGGCCGATCTCGAGCGCAAAATGGCGGACCCGGATGTCGGGTTGTTCGTGCTTTGCAACCCCCATAATCCCACCGGCCAGATTTGGTCCCCGGGGGACTTGGCCCGCATCGGTGAATTGGCCACAGACAATGGCGTCATCGTCATTTCCGATGAAATTCACTGCGACATAACCGACCCGGACGTCAAATACACGCCCTTTGCCGTCGCCGCCCCCCACTGCCCCGCCGTCATCTGCGTCTCCCCCACCAAGACGTTCAGCATCCCCGGCCTGGCCACCTCGGCGGTCATCGTCCCGGACGGGCACCTGCGCAGCCTCGTCACCGCCGGCCTGAACCGCGACGAGATCAGCGAGCCCAACTCCTTCGCCCAGGTGGCGGCCATCGCCGCGTTCACGCAAGGCGGCCCGTGGACGGACGAAATGCGGGCCTACATCAAAACCAACAAGGACGCGGCCACCGCCGCCATGAGCGCCCTTGGGCTGCATGTCGTGCCCAGCCAGGCCACCTACCTCATGTGGGTCGACTGCCAGTCGCTGGTTGGCGCCGATGGCGACGCCACTCAGTTTTGCGATTTCCTGCGTGAGCAAACGGGCCTGTTCGTCTCGAACGGCGCCCAATACGGCGGCCCCCGGTTTTTCCGCCTCAACGTGGGCTGCCCGCGCAGCTTGGTGGACGACGGCATGGCCCGCCTGGCCGCGGGCGTCGAAGCGTGGCGGAAGTCTCGCTAGCGGCGCCGCAACTACGGATTATTGAAGCTATCCCCCACAAGGTTTTGATAGACTGTACCCGCCAGCGACGGACGCTGGTCGAAAGGGAGTTTTCATGGCCACGTCCAAGTCAACAAGTAAGGCCACGCCAGCCGCTCCGGTTGCGCCAGCCGCGAAACCGGCCGCTCCAGAGCCGCGCTGGCAGCCCACTGCCGAGGCCAAGGGCAATGCGAACCGCCTGCGGGTGATCGCTCTTGCCATGTGGGTCGTCGCCATCGCGCTCGAAGCCGTCGCCATCTTCTGGGTGCTTCGTCCGACGGCCGACGAAATGGCCGCGGCCCACGGGTTCCCGCAGTCGCGCTGGTATCTGCTGATCGGCTTCCTCGTCGTCATCGCCGCGCTGTCGATCATCGGCTCGCAGTTGTGGAAGAAGGCCAACCATCTCGATCCGGCGTCGAAGGACGAACCGGTGCGGTTCTTCGTC
>WRFI01000046.1 GCA_009778875.1 Propionibacteriaceae bacterium
ATGAAGTTATCAACAGCGCTGGCACGATAGCCGTCTTCATTTGGCTGGCGCGCCATGGGGAAGCGTACGTTCCGAACCTCATCAACGGTCAGTGTCATGGTTACTCCAAACCCAGTCTGTTTTTCAAAATACCGCGATTACCGTGGGCTGTCGCCGGCAGGTGATTGCGACATCCTCACAGGATCACGTCAACAATACGCTGTGCGACTAGGAGGACGACGAACAACACTATCAAGGAAAGGTCGAGAGATGCCACACCAAGCCGAATCGGCGGCACGAAACGTCTCACCAAACGCACCGGCGGATCGGTCACCCGATCGACCAGATTGATGGCCGAAGCGATGGCCCCGTGGGGCCGGAACGCCGGGAAAATCAGTGGCACCCAGCTCAGCAGGGCACGCAGCATCAGCAACGACAGGGCAACCCAAAACACCCAATCAATAACGGCCCGCGCTGTCGTCACCGCAGCTCCGCGATGACGGCATCGATGGTTGTCTGATCGAAGGCGGCACCGGCCGGCACCAGCAGGAAAAGACCGTTGGCGACGCGTTGGATCAGCCCGCCGAGCGCAAACACGACACCCGAGAAGAAATCGACGCACCGTTTGGCGTCATCAACCGGCATGACCCGCAAATCCATGACCGTCACCACACCGGACTGGTAGCGATCGGCGATCGGCTTGATCGACTTGTAGGCATCCGGGATGACCACCAGATTGGGGTTCAGGAATTGCGTCTTGCTGTTGTCGCCCGAAAAGTCGGGTGCCGACGGAAGGTACGGAGCGGCCGGCGGCGGATCAACTGGGCGGGCAGCCTTGCTCGCTGCGGTGGGGTGATTGGGGACGGCGCTGTCATCGTCCTCGACCAGACCGAGCCAACTGATGGCTTTCTTTATCACCGGAGGCATCTGGCACCTTTCTTTGCCCGGGTGTGAGCTTCCGAGACGACCTTACCCGCCCGGGGGGAGCGACGCGAGGCGACGCGCGGCCTATCGCATGAACTCCGGGACGTCCAGATCGTCCAGGGCGTCGCTTTGCCAGCGGGGCAACGGCTCCGGCGCCGGGGTCGGCAGGTCGTCGGTGGCCGACGATGACGGGGGCGCGAAGCGAACCGGCGCCTGACGCAGCGTCGGTTTCGTGGAGGTGGGTTGCCCGCCATCAAAACCGGCGGCGATGACGGTGACGCGCACCTCATCGCCCAACGAGTCGTCGATGATCGCGCCGAAGATGATCTTGGCTTCCTCATCGGCGGACGCCTGGATCAGGTTGGCAGCTTCCTCCACCTCGGCCAAGGCCATGTCGGAACCGCCGGCGATCGACCACAGCACGCCGTGGGCGTCATCAATCGAGGCCTCCAGCAGCTGGGAATTGATGGCCTGCTCGGTGGCCATCCGGGCCCGGTTGTCGCCGCGGGCGATACCGATGCCCATGAAGGCCGAGCCGGCGTTGCTCAGCACGGCCTTGACGTCCGCGAAATCGAGGTTGATGAGGCCCGGCGTCGTGATCAGGTCGGTGATGCCAGCCACGCCTTGCAGCAGCACCTGGTCGGCCTGCTTGAACGCGTCGAGCATGCTGACCTGACGGTCGGTCATCGAAAGCAGCTTGTCGTTCGGTATGACGATCAAGGTGTCGACCTCGTCGCTGAGACGGTCAATGCCGGCCTCCGCCTGCCTGGCCCGGGGACGTCCCTCGAAGCCGAATGGCTTGGTCACCACGCCGATCGTCAGGGCCCCCAGCGAGCGGGCGATCTTCGCCACCACCGGCGCGCCGCCAGTGCCGGTGCCGCCGCCCTCGCCGGCGGTCACGAACACCATATCGGAGCTCGTGAGGGTCGCTTCGATCTCTTCGGCATGATCTTGGGCGGCCTGTTCGCCAACGGCCGGATCCGCGCCCGCACCCAAACCGCGCGTCAGCTCGCGCCCGATGTCGAGCTTGACGTCGGCGTCCGACATCAGCAGCGCCTGGGCATCTGTGTTGATGGCAACGAACTCGACACCCTTGAGGCCCGACTCGATCATGCGGTTGACCGCGTTGACCCCGCCGCCGCCGACACCAACGACTTTGATGATGGCCAGGTAGTTCTGCGAGGCAGCAGTCATGGCGCGACGCCTTCCGAGTTCTGATGCGTGGCGGGGTTGGGGCCGCCTTGGCGGCCTATTCCGCTATATGAAGAGTAGGTGACCTGAGCCACACAATCCAACCTTTTCGCGCGCAAAAATGTTAAGTCTCATCCGATGGTCGAGATCGTCTCAGCGGACGGCCGGGTTGGCCGGCGCCGAAACATCGTAGACGGTGCCCGGGAACTGAAGCAGCGGGCCGATCACCTGGGCTTTGAGGGCCGACTGCTCGGCGCTGCCCCAGACGATCTGGCGCCCGTCATCCAGCGACAGCGTGATGGAGTCGCGCGTCCCGGCCATGATCGACTCAACATGGGGGGTCAGGTCGGCGGGCAGGGCCGTCACAACCGTCGCCACGTCACCCATCAACTGCTGGTCGGTCGTGTTGAGCGTCACCACCGGCACCGGCTGGGCATCATCACTGGAATGGAAGGCCGTTCCGGTGGCGTCGACCCAGCGGTACTCGCCGCCGGTCAGCACCTGATACACCACGACCCGCTCGGTGACGTTGATGACCAGCGTGTTCGGCCAGTGACGCGACACCGTGACATTGGCCACCTCAGGTATGGTCTCAACCCGGGCGGCGATGGCTTTCCCGTTGACCCGGGCGAGCGGGGTACCCGACACGACCTGGGCCGCCGCCAGCACCTGGTCGGCGCTCACGAGGCTCGTGCCGTCCACCTGCACCTGGTTGACGCCGAGGACGGTCGAGAAGCCGACCAGCCAGACCAGCCCCACCGCCACCAAGACGACCAAGGCGGCCAGCAGGCTTCGCCGCAGGCGGCGCCGGCGCGACTGCTGGCGGCGAACCTGGAAGGACGGGGCGTGACGGTCATCGGTCATGGGTGTCACCTTCGTCCAGGGCGGCCAGCAGCGCCGGACCGACTTTCGTGACGTCACCGGCCCCCAGCGTGACGATCATGTCGCCTGGCCCCAGCACCGGGCCGTTCACCAGATCGACCAGAGCCGGCACGGCCTCGTCCAGGCTCGGCACATACTTGGTGATGGCATGGACGGCGTCGGCCACCAGCTGGCCGGTGACACCCGGTATCGGATCCTCCCGGGCGGCGTAGACATCGGTGACGCACACGAGATCGGCCATTGACAGGGCCTGGCCGAAGGCGGCGGCGAAATCGCGCGTCCGGGTGTACAGGTGAGGCTGGAAGCAGGCCACCAAGGCGTGGTCCGGCCCGATGACGGCGCGCGCGGCGCTCAGCGTGGCGGTGATTTCCGTGGGGTGGTGGGCGTAGTCGTCGACGACGGTGATGCCGCGCGCCTGCCCGACGATCTGGAAGCGCCGGCCCGTGCCACGGAACTGCGCCAGGGCGGCGATCACACCGTCGATGTCGATGTCGATCAGCTCGCGCAGGGCCACGGCGGTCGCCACGGCGGCGGCGGCGTCCTGCAGGTTGTGGCGTCCGGGCACCTGCAACTCGATCTGGCCGACCCCGCCTCGCCAGCTGACCGTTGCCGTGCCACCCAGCCCTTTCAGCCGGATGTCGCTGAGGCGGACCTCGGCGGCCGGGCTTTCGCCGAACAGCACCGGGGCGTCCAGGCGTTTCGCCAACGCCCGCGTTCCCGGGTCATCGGCACTTAGGGCGACTCGGCGCACAGACAGGCCGCCCGCCAGCTGCGCGAACCCCTCGGCGTAGGCCGCCGGGGTGCCCCAACGGTCCAGGTGGTCGGCCTCGATGTTGGTGACCGTCACCACCTGGGGCTGGTATTGCAGGAAACTGCCGTCCGACTCGTCCGCCTCGATGACGAACGCCCCGCCGGGGCGCCCGGCCCGGTAGGCCGCCCCGGTTTGGTTGATGACCGCACCGACGACGTAGCTCGGGTCGAGCGCCGCAAGACTGGTGGCGACCATCGCCGAGGTGGTCGACTTGCCGTGGGTGCCGGTTATCGCCACCCCCAGATGCCCGGCCATCAGCCCCGACAAGGCGACGCTGCGGTGCCAAACCGGCAGGCCGGCCGCCCGGGCGGCCGCCAGTTCTGGGTTGCTGGCGCGGATCGCTGAGGACGCCACAAGCGTGTCCACCCCGGCCAGATGGCTTGGGTCGTGGCCGATAGCCACGGGTATGCCGTCGGCCCGCAAGCCCAGCACGGTGTCCGATTCGGCCCAGTCGCACCCGTCCACCTCGATGCCGCGCGCCCGCATCAGGTGGGCGATCGGGCTCATGCCGGCCCCCCCGACGGCCATCAGGTGGGAGTGGTTGACGGCGGCCAGGTCGGGAACCGGCACCGGTTGAACAAGATTGGTGGTCATGGGCGCCCCTTGGCCAACGACATGACGATTTCCGCGACGGCCCCAGCCGCGCCGGGTTGCATGACCGATTGGGCGGCGGCGGACATCTTCGACAGGTTCCCCGCCTCCATCGCTCGGGTGACCGCCGACAGCAGGATGTCAGGCGTCAGATCGGCGTCCCTGATGATCTCGGCCGCCCCCGCCCGCACCAGTGGCGCGGCGTTTCGGACCTGCTCGCCGTTGCCGTGGGGGAAGGGGACGAACAGGCAGGGCAAACCGACGGTGGCCGTCTCGGCCACCGTGGCGGCACCGGCGCGGGCCACCATGAGGTCGGCGGCCGCATAGGCCTGGGCCATGTCGTTGACGTAGGCCAGCGGCACATACTTGGCGCCGTCGCCTTCGATGACCGCCGCGCCGGCGGGGAAGTTCGCGGAACCCCAGACATGCAACACGCTCACACCCGCCGCCAGCAGAGTCTCCCGCGCCGCGACGACGGCCTGGTTGATGCTGCGCGCCCCCTGGGACCCGCCGCTGACCAGCAACACCCACCCAGCGGGTGGCAGGCCAAACCCGGCGCGGGCGCCCACGCGGGCAGCGTCCCGTCCGCCGCCTGACAGCGCCGCGACACCGGGCCGCACGGGCAGGCCGACGCAGGTGGCCTTGGGAAGTGGCGTGCCCGGAAACGACACCAGCACGGCGGCGGCCCGCCGCGCCATGAGCTTGTTGGCCAAGCCGGGCAGGGCGTTTTGCTCATGCATGACTATGGGCAGGCGACGGCGCCAAGCCGCCAGATAGACGGGCAGCGAGACGTAGCCGCCGAAACCGACAACCACC
Source organism: Propionibacteriaceae bacterium (assembly GCA_009778875.1). GTDB lineage: Bacteria > Actinomycetota > Actinomycetes > Propionibacteriales > Propionibacteriaceae > WRGV01. Next base: position 5,195 of record WRFI01000046.1, read on the forward strand.
TGGGCTTGGGCGCGCTCCAGCACCGCGCCGGCCTGGCGCACCGACGAGATCAGGCGGAAAGGCAGCTTCACCAGGTCAAGTGTCAGGTGACGGGGCAGCGGATCGGCCGATATCAGCTTCAACTCCAAGCCCGCCGCCGGTATCACCGATGTCTCGAGACCCTTGGCCGTGCCGACGCACGTCAGCCGGACGTCCCCCAGGTCGATCAGGGCCTGCGCCGTGGCGATCAGTGGCGACAGGTGACCGGTGGTGCCGCCCCCGGCCAACACAATGCTCCGGCTCATCGTGGCGCCCGCCGGGCGACGATGACCTCAGTTGTCCGATGGGTGCCTTTGCGCGCGCGGCGATCGGCCATCTCGCGGACCGCCAAAGGTTCATGCAGGGCTGCCGCCAGCAGTATGCCGACACCGAACAACGCCGACATGATGGCCGACCCACCGTATGACACGAAGGGGAAAGGCACACCCATGACGGGGAACATGCCGAAGGCGACGAGGGTGTTCAGGCCGGCCTGCACGAAGATCCAGGTGGCCACGCCGCCGGCGGCAATCCGCCAGAACAGGGCGTCGTTGCGCCGGGCGATCCGCAGCCCGGTGACGACGATCGTCACCATCAAACCGAGCACTATCAGAATGCCAAACAGGCCCAGCTCTTCACCGAGGACCGCCAGGATGTAGTCCGTGTGGGCGCCGTTGTACAGGCCACCCCACTTCTGGCGCGAGGCGCCGGGGCCAACACCCCACCAACCGCCGGTGGCCAGGGCGTAAATGGCGTTCTGGGGCTGGTCGGAGGCCGGGGGTGCCAGATGCAGGAAGGGCAGCATCGTGCCGATGAAGCTCAACACCTTTGCCCGGCGCACCGAATCGAAAACCACCATCAGGCCGGCCCCGACGGCGCCAACCAATGCGGCACCGCCGAGCAGCTTGCCCGGTGCCCCCACCAGCCACAGCGGGGCGATGACGATGATGCCCACGATGACGGCCGTCCCCAGGTCCTTTTCCGCCGCCACCAGGCCGAGGATGAGCCCGGCAACTGGCAGGTACGGCAAGAACAGCGCCTTTGCGCTGCCCAGGTTGTTGATGCGGTCAGGCTGGGTGAACAATGCCGCTGCCCACAGCACGAGCGCCACCTTGGCGAACTCCGACGGCTGGAACTGCACCGGGCCGATACTCAGCCAGGCCTGATTGCCGCCGGACGAAAAGCCGAACCCGCCGGGCACCACAACGAACGCCAACAAGACGATGGCCAAGGCGACGCCCAACCATGACACGATCACCAGGGCCCGCCGGGACAGCCGGGACAACACCAGCGCCCCGATGGCGCCGGCGGCAATCATGATCCCCTGGTGTAACCCGTAGTAGTAGGGGCTGTGGCCCTGGACCATCGCCAGCACGGAGGACGCGGAAATCATCTCGTACAAGCCGATGCCCGACAGCAAGACCACGGCCACGATCACCAGGTAGTAGTCGGCCAGGGGCTGACGCAACGCCGCCCGGATGCTGGACCTCAGCCCGACGGCGGTGTCACTGAACACCGGACGGTCTATCTGGTTGACGCTCATCGGCGAACCTCCGTCACGGCGGCGGCGAAGTCGTCGCCGCGCACCTCGTAGCCTGTCCAGATGTCACGGCTGGCCGCTGCCGGAGCCAGCAAGACGGTGTCCCCCGGCTTCGCCAAGCGGGCGGCCTGCGCGACCGCTTCGGCCATGACCTGACGAGTTGTGCCGCCAAGCTCGACGACGGGCACCGCCGGGGCAAGACGACGCAGCGCATCGGCGATGTCGGCCCGGTCGACGCCGATCAGCACGGCGGCTTGAAGACGGTCCTTGTGGGCGGCCACCAGGTCGTCGAAATGGACGCCCTTGGTCTGCCCGCCGGCCACCCAGACAACCTTGTCGAAAGCCCTCAGGGAGGCGTCGGCGGCGTGCGGATTGGTGGCCTTTGAATCGTCCACCCAGGTGATGCCGTCGACGACGGCCACCGTCTCGATGCGATGGGCGGAGGGGCCCAGCGACCTCAGCCCGGCGGCCACGGAGGTGGCCTTAACGCCAAAACTCCGCGCCAGCGCGGCGGCGGCCAGGGCGTCACTCAGCACGTGCGGCGCGCTCGGCGTGACATCGGAAACCTCGGCCAGCGGCAAGGCCGAATCGGCCCGCCGCTCGATGAAGGCCCGGTCCACGATCGCGCCGTCCACCACCCCAACCATGCCGATGGACGGAATGCCCAGCGTGAAGCCGATGGCGCGGGCGCCTTCGCTCACCTCGGCGTCCTCGACCATCGACCGGGTGAGGGGCTCGGCGACGTTGTAGACGCACGACGTGGTGACGCGCTCGAAGATGCGCGCCTTGTCGCCCGCGTAGGCGGCCATCGGGTCGGGCGCGCAGGCATACCATTCGAGGTGATCCTCGTGGACGTTCAACACCGCCGCCGAGTGCAAGGCCAGGCTGCGCGACCAATGCAGCTCGAAGCTCGACAGCTCGACCGCCAAGACGTCGTAGCCGGCCGGGTCGTTGAGCGCCTCGATGATCGGGCGGCCAATGTTGCCGACCGAGGCGGAGTTCCGCCCGTCCGCCCGCAGCATGGCGTCCAGCATCGTGGTGGTGGTCGTCTTGCCGTTGGTGCCGGTGACGCCCAGCCACGGCACGACCCGGTCTGGGTGCATCAAGTGCCAGGCCATCTCGACGTCCCCCCAAATGGGCACGCCCGCCCCACCTGCCGCCAAGAACAGCGGCGCATCGGGATGCCACCCGGGTGAGGCGATCACCAGGTCCGCGTCGCCCAGTGACGGCCCCGAGGTGCCGAGCTCGACGACCGCCCCCAGGCGCTCGAGCAGGTTGGCGCGGTCGGTGACCGCGTCGCCGCTCGACTGGTCGACGACGCGCACCCGCGCGCCCACCTCCAGCATCGCGTCGGCGGCGGCGAAACCGGCCGCGCCCAGGCCGGCCACCACCACCCGGCATTGCTGCCAGGGGCTCAGGCGGTCGGCGGTATCAAGCCAGTCGATCATAGTGACATCACCCACTCGGCGTAGAACAGCCCGAAACCCAGGCAGATGGCGATGCCGCAAAGGATCCAGAAGCGAACCACCACCGTCTGCTCTTCCCAGCCGATCAGTTCGAAGTGGTGGTGCAGCGGGGCCATCTTGAAAACCCGCTTGCCGTGCGTCAGCTTGAAGCAGCCGACCTGAATGACGACGCTGGCCGTCTCGATGACGAAAAGCGCCCCCAAGATGAGCAGCAGCAGCTCGGTGCGCGAGCAGACGGCGATGGCGCCCATGGCCGCGCCCAGGGCCAGCGATCCGGTGTCGCCCAGGTAGATCCGGGCGGGCTTGGCGTTCCACCAGAGGAACCCGAAGCAGGCCGCCGCCAACGCGATCGCCATCAGCGACAGATCGAAGGGGTCGCGGGCCTCGTAGCACAGTGGCCCGACCGTCGAGGCCGTCGCACACCACTGGTTCCGCTGCCAGATGTTGATCAGGCCGTACGCACCGAAAACCATCGCCGACGAGCCGGTGGCCAGGCCGTCCAACCCGTCCGTCAGGTTGACCGCGTTGGAGAAGCCGGTGATCAGGAACGTCATCCAGATGATCGCTATCACCAGCGGCAGGCGAAAACCGGGCAGATTGATGTCGCGGGTGAAGGAGATGGCCGCCGAGGCCGGCGTGACGCCGCGCCCGTCCGGGAAGTTCAGCGACAACCAGCCGAAGGCCACACCGATCAGCACCTGCCCGATGAGCTTGGCGCGCGGATGCAGCCCGAGCGAGCGGCGGTTTTTGATCTTCGACCAGTCATCGATGAACCCCAGCAGGCCGGTCAGCACCAAGACGCCCAAGACCAGCAAACCCGAGGTCGTCGGACGCTGGTTGGTCAGCAGATGGGCCAGAAAGTACGCCAACACGACTGAGCCGATGATGACGATGCCGCCCATGGTCGGCGTGCCCATTTTCTTCAGATGGGTGGTGGGGCCGTCGTTTCGGACGTACTGGCCGACATGGCGCCGCTGCAGAAAACCGATGAACCCCCACGTCGCCAAAAGCGTCAGGACGAGGGCGATGAGGCCGGCCGCAAGTATCGCCTTCACCTGGCCCACCTGTCCTTCAACTCTTCGACGACGCCCTCCAGGCCGACGCCGCGCGATGCTTTCAGCAAGACGATGTTGTACGCCTTGCCTGACAGCCAATCTGCCACATCGGCCCGCTCCACGACGTCAGCCTTCCCCCCGGCGCGTCGCGCACCGTTTACCAAGGCGCCGGCGTACGCGCCGACTGCCAGCACGTCAATGCCCAAACCGGCCGCCTGCGCGCCGACCGCCTCATGGTATGGCGGGGCCGTCTCGCCCAGCTCCAGCATGTCGCCAAGCACGGCCACGGCGGTGTCGCCCGGCCGCGCGGCCAGCATTCGCCCGATCGAGGCCAGCGCCGCCTTGACCGAGTCCGGGTTGGCGTTGTAGGCGTCGTTTACGATCAGGCGCCCCCCGGGCAATTCGACCGGCGCCATCCGCCAAGCCGAACGGGCCGTTGCCCCGTCCAGACCCGTCACAACCTGTTGAGGTGTAAGACCGCCGCACAGCGCCATCGCCGCCACCGCGCAAGCATTGGCCACCTGATGGGCGCCCAAGGTTTGCAGGCTCACCGGCTCGTCGAAGACGCCCGTCGGGCCGTGACCGACCAAACGGAAACTGGCCCGGTCAAGGGCGTCCAGCCTGACATCGGTGGCACCCACCCACAGATCCGATTCCGGCACGTCGCGGCCGCTGGCCGAAAACCAGGCCACCTGGGCCTTCGTCCGAGGTGCCATCGCCGCCACCAGCGGGTCGTCGGCATTCAGCACGGCCCACCCCAGCTTGGGCAGCGCCTCGATGATTTCGCCCTTGGCGCGGGCGATGTCGTTAACCGAACCGAACTCCCCCAGATGGGCGTGCCCGACGTTCAGGACGGCCGCGATGTCGGGCGGGGCGATGGTGCACAGCCAGGCGATGTGGCCAACCCCGGAGGCACCCATCTCGGCCACCAGGTAGCGCGTCTTGTCATCAATTGACGCGACCGTGGCGGGCAAACCGAACCGGCTGTTGTAAGACCCGCGCGGCGACACCGTCGGCCCGACCGGCTCCAGGCATTGGGCCAGCAGATCCTTGGTGCTTGTCTTGCCGGACGAGCCGGTCACGGCAAAGGTCGTCAGGCCCCGGGCCTGGGCCGCGCGGTGTATTGAGCGCGCCAGATCGCTCAGCGCATCGACCGTGTCGGCGACCAGAATCTGCGCGCAAGAGGCCTCCACCTGGCGGCTGACCAGCGCCGCGGCCGCCCCGGACCCGGCGGCCGCGGCGACGAAATCGTGCCCATCCACCCTCGCCCCGGGAATGGCGACGAAAAGGCACCCCGGCGTGACCAGGTGTGAATCAAGCGCCACGCCCGGCCCGACCATGGCATCGTCGCCCACCAATCGCCCAGAGGCAATGGCGGCGATCTGCGAGGCCAGGCGTGGTTTCATTGACGCTCCCCTACGGCTGGTAATCGATCGGATCGGTGTATGGCGGGTTGCCAGTCGGCGCGATTCCGTAGTGCGGCAGGGCCAGCATCA
>WRFI01000047.1 GCA_009778875.1 Propionibacteriaceae bacterium
ATCAACGACGAAGGTGAAGGCTTCACCCTGCTGACCGACGCCCCCGACCTGGTCGACGTCCGCAAGGCCATCCAGGCCGCCGGGCTCGACTACGAGTCGGCCGATGTCGTCTTCTGGCCGTCCTTCGATCAGGGCGTTGACGACGTCGAGCAGGCGCTGAAGATCGAACGCGTCGTCGACGCCCTGGACGATTTGGACGACGTGCAAAATGTCTACACCAACGCCAAGTACTCCGACGAGGTCGAGGCCAAGCTGGCCGAGGAAGACTAGTGTCATGCGCGTACTCGGGGTTGACCCAGGGTTGACACGGTGTGGCGTCGGCGTCGTCGAGCAGACGTTGGGCAAAAAGCCGGTCTTCGTTGATGCCGGCGTGGTGCGCACGCCGTCCGATCTGGACCCGGCGAAGCGGCTGCTGGCCATCAGTGAGGGTCTGGCCGAATGGCTCGATCGGTTCCGCCCCGATGCCGTGGCCGTCGAGCGGGTGTTCACCCAGCAAAACCTGCATTCCGTGACGGGCACGGCCCAAGCCGCCGGCGTGGCCATGGTTCTGGCCGCCCAGCGCGGGCTGCCCGTCGTCACCCACACCCCGACCGAGGTCAAGGCCGCGATCACCGGCAGTGGGGCGGCCGGCAAAGCTCAGGTGGGCGGCATGGTCATGCGCATACTCCAACTGGATGCCCCGCCCACACCGGCCGACGCGGCCGACGCCGTGGCTCTGGCACTGTGCCATCTGTGGCGCGGCGGGGCCGCCAACCGTTATGCGGCGGCAGTCGCCGCCCACGCCAGGGGGCTGAAAGAATGATCGCACAACTGCAAGGCCAGGTGGTGGGCGTTGACGCGTCCACGGTTGTGGTGTCGGCTGGTGGGGTGGGTTTCGCAGTGCTCTGCCCGCCGCAAACCGCCAGCGGGCTGGCGGTGGGCGCCACCGTCACCTTGTTCACCTCCTTGATCGTCCGCGAGGACGCCATGGCCCTGTACGGCTTCCTGACGCAGGCCGAGCGCCTGTGCTTCGATACCGTGCGCGGGGCGACCGGCATCGGCCCGAAAATCGGCCTGGCCGTGGTGGCGGCACTTGGCCCGGTCGGCCTGGCCGACGCCGTCCGTCGCGAGGATTTTGCGGCGCTGGTCCGCGTGCCGGGCATCGGCCGCAAGGGCGCCCAGAGGCTGGTCATCGAATTGAAAGACAAGGTGCCCGTGCTCTTGGCCGCGGCGGGCGCCGACGAGACCAGTGCGTCGGCAGCCAATGGCTGGCGCGATCAGGTCGTCAGCGGCCTGGAAGGCCTGGGCTGGCCGGTCAAACAGGCGGAATCGGCCGCCGATGGCGTCGCCTCGATGGTCGAGGACGACCCGGCAGTTTCGGTTTCCACGCTGATGCGGGCGGCGCTGCAAGGATTGGCGAGGGCCTGACATGGACGAAAACTCAACTCTCGACCCTTGGCGCCAACCCGAGGACGACGCCACAGAGGCCACGCTGCGTCCGTCCAGCCTGAACGAGTTCGAGGGACAGGCGCGGGTCCGCGATCAACTCGGTCTGGTGCTGGCCGCCGCCAAGCATCGGGGGACGCCGCCCGATCATGTGTTGTTGTCAGGACCCCCAGGCCTCGGCAAGACAACCTTGGCCATGATCATCGCCGGCGAAATGGGCGCACCGATGCACATCACGTCTGGGCCGGCCATCCAGCATGCCGGCGATCTGGCGGCCATCTTGAGCGGTCTGGTGACGGGTGAGGTGCTGTTCCTGGACGAGATTCACCGGATGTCGCGCCCGGCCGAAGAGATGCTTTACCTGGCCATGGAGGATTTCCGGGTTGATGTCGTCGTCGGCAAAGGGCCCGGGGCGACCGCCATCCCGATCGAAATCCCGCACTTCACGCTGGTCGGCGCGACAACCCGGGCGGGCCTGTTGCCGAGCCCGTTGCGTGACCGTTTCGGATTCACCGCCACACTGGACTTCTATCAGACGGTCGACCTGGAGGGCATCGTCGCCCGGTCTGCCGGGAAGCTGGGGCTGCGCTTTGACGACGACGCCGTCCATCAGATCGCCACCCGCTCGCGCGGCACGCCCCGCATCGCCAACCGGCTGTTGCGCCGCGTGCGGGACTATTCCCAGATTCACGGGGACGGCGCACTGACGCTGGACGTCGCCAACCGGGCCCTGGAACTGTACGAGGTGGATGCCTTGGGCCTTGACCGGCTCGACCGGGCCGTCTTGGAGGCGGTTTGCCGCAAGTTCGGCGGTGGGCCGGTCGGTCTTTCGACCCTGGCGATCAGCGTGGGCGAGGAGCCCGAGACCGTCGAGGAGGTGGCGGAGCCCTTCCTGGTGCGTCAGGGCTTCCTGATGCGAACCCCGCGCGGGCGTGTCGCCACAGCGGCGGCGTGGCGTCATTTGGGCTTGGCGCCGCCCCAAAGTGACCCGCCCGGGCTTTTCGGCTAGGACAAGTGCCAATCTCTGGATAGAATAGTGCGGTGCGCCGTAATCGGCGTTCATGGGCGTGCTCTTCAGGCGCCTTTCGTCAACCACAGAACGGAATTCATTGTGGGGAATTGGGTCTGGCTGATCTACATCGTCATCATTGGTGGTTTCATCTACTTGATGATGATTCGTCCGAATCAGAAGCGGGCAGCCGAGCAGAAGAATATGATGGACGCGATCCAGCCTGGGGCGCGTGTGATGCTGACGTCGGGCCTGTTTGGCACGGTCCAAGCCGTGGGTGACAAGCAGATGGTCGTCGAGCTGGCGCCTGGCATGGCGGTCACGGTTGTCAAGCCGGCGGTGGCCAAGGTGGTGACGGAGGCGGAAGAAGAGTTCGAGTACGCCGACGAGCATGAACAGATCGAGGGCACGGCCAGCGAGCCAAACGCCATCGAGATGGCCGCGGAGGAGGAAACTCCCAAGCCCGATGAGGCGCCCGACTTCGAGCCTCCGGCGGACGAGGCAAAGCCCGCACCGGGTACCCAATCCAAGAAGTGACGCAAGGAAGTCATGGACAAGAACTACAAACCGGGTCACAAGCTGGCAGCCTTCGTGCTGATCATCGCGTGCCTGTATGGCCTGATGGCCCTGGGTGCCACCTGGACGCCCCGGCTGGGGCTTGATCTTCGCGGCGGCACCACGGTCACCCTGACTGCCCGAGCCGACACCAATGCCCCGCCCGTCCCAGTCGATTCCACATCGCCGACGGCCTCCCCGACGGACCAGCCGACCGACCAGCCGACGTCTTCCGCCACGGCTGGCAACACCGGCGGAGCGCCCAGCGCCGACGCCATGCAACAGGCTCTGAACATCATTCAGCAGCGCGTCAACTCGCTGGGTGTGGGCGACTCGTCTGTGCAGTTGCAGGGCAACAACCAGATTCAGGTGGCCGTGCCGGGCGTCGACTCGCAGGAACTGGTCAACCTGGTCGGCAAGACCGCCCAGCTGGGTTTCCGCAACGTCTACCAGGTTGCCCAATCGGGACCCCCGACACCGGTCCAGCCGACGCCGTCAGAGTCGCCAACCGACACCGCCACGTCCCCGTCGGCCACACCGTCCGCCGATGAGACGGTTGTTTCGCCAGAAGAGACGGTTCCCACATCGACAGACACGCCGGCTCGGCGCGTCGCCCCGGCGCTTCCCACAGCCCCGCCGACGTCCCGCCCGACGGTTGCCGGCAGCAACCCGAACACCTCGCTCACCGATTTGCTGAACTGGCAGCCGACCGCCCAGGACACCGCCGATTTCACCAACTGGTCCTGCGCCATGGTCGTGCAGAACGGCACGCTGCCCGACGGCACCCCGGCCCCCAACGGCACGCTCTACTACCCGGACGGCACGCCGATCGTCGATGTGTGGGACCAGCCGCTGTTTGCCTGCGATTCCAACTACCAGAAGTACCTGTTGGGCCCGGTCATCGTTCAGGGGCAGCGGGTCACCGGCGCCCAGTCCGGCATTCCGCAGGGCGGGGTTGCCTACCAGGTGACGCTGAGCTTCGACGCCACTGGCACCGACGAATTCGCCCAGGCCACCGCCAAGCTTGTCAATCAGACATCGCCGATGAATCAGTTCGCCATCGTGCTTGACGGCGCGGTCGTCTCGGCCCCGCGGGTTGACCAGTCGATCCCCGGTGGCCAGGCTCAGATCACCGGCAGTTTCACGCAGCAGCAGGCCCAGGATCTGGCCCGCGTGCTGAACTACGGGTCGCTGCCGCTGTCGTTTGACGCGTCATCCGTCAGCACCGTTTCCCCGACATTGGGCGGCGAGCAACTCCGCGCTGGCATCCTGGCTGGCATCATCGGCTTGATACTGACGATGTTGTACGCCATGTTCTACTATCGCGGCCTTTCCGTCATCGTGGTGGGCTCGCTGATTTCGGCCGCCGTCATCACCTACTCGGCCATCGTGCTGCTGGGCACCACGGTCGGTTTCGCGCTGAATCTGCCGGGTATCGCCGGCGCGATTCTGGCCATCGGTGTGACCGCCGACTCGTTCATCATTTTCTTCGAACGAATACGTGACGAGATCCGTGACGGCTACTCCCTGACACACTCAGTTGAGAGCGGCTGGATCAAAGCCCGGGGCACCATCGTGGTGGCCGACGCCGTGCAGTTGCTGAGCGCACTGGTCTTGTTCTTCCTGGCCATCGGCGACGTGCGGGGCTTCGCTTTCACCCTGCTGGTGACGACGATGATCGACTTGTTCATCGTGTTCTTCTTCAGTAAACCGTTGATGACGTTACTGGCCAGACGTGATTACTTCCGCTCTGGTCGTCCGCTGTCGGGCTTTGACGCCGCGCATCTGGGTGTCACACCGGAAGCCCTGCGCGGGCGCCGCGCCAGCACCGGCACCGTCAAGCCTCGCGTGACCGACAAGGAGGCCTGAGATGGCAACCAAAAAGAAAACCTCGGCTGACGCGGTCGATGACGTCAAGAGCGTCGAGGACGTCAAAGCCGTCAAGAGCGTCGAGGACGTCAAAGCCGTCGAGGACGTCGAGGACGTCAAAGCCGTCGACAAGGCACCGTCCGACGACACAAAGAAGGCCAAAGAGGCCAAGCCGGCCAAGGTCCGAACTATCAACCACGAAAGCTTCGCCCACCGGCTGTATGTGTCCGACTTCAACATCGCCTTCGTTGAGAAGCGCCGCATCTGGTTCTTGATCTCCGGCATCCTGGTCGTCGCCTGCCTGTCATCGATCATCTTCCGGGGTCTCAACTTGGGCGTCGACTTCACTGGTGGGTCCGTTTTCCAGGTGAATACCACGGTGGACGCGAACTCGATCACCGATTACACGGCCACCGCGAATTCTGTCGGGTTGCCGGACATGGGTGGCCTGCAGGTGACGACGATGGGCAACAATGCCGTCCGCCTGCAGATGCGCACCCTGACCACCGATGAGGTGACGACCATGCGTGAGGCGCTGGCCGCCAAGGCCGGGGTCGACCCGACTGCCGGCGTCAACTACACGCTGATCGGCCCGTCCTGGGGCAAGCAGATAACCAGCAAGGGCATCCAGGCCATGGTGATCTTCCTGGTGTTGGTGGCCTTGATGATCGGCCTGTACTTCCGCAACTGGAAGATGTCGCTGGCGGCCATGATCGGCCTGTTCCACGACCTGATAGTGACCGTTGGCATCTATTCGATGGTGGGTTTCACGGTGTCGCCGGCCACCATCACGGGCATCCTGACGATTCTGGGCTATTCGCTTTACGACAACGTCGTGGTGTTCGACAAGGTGCGAGAGAACGTCGTCGACCTGGAGCGGAAGGACTTCTCCTATTCGCAGGCGGCCGACCTGGCCGTCAACCAGGTGTTCGTGCGGTCCATCAACACGACGATCGTCGGCGTGCTGCCCGTGTTGGCGATTCTGCTGGCCGGCGTCATCTGGCTGGGTGGGCAGGGCCCGCTGCCCGATCTCGGCCTGGCCATGTTCGTCGGCATGATCACGGGTGCGTGGTCGTCGATCTTCATCGCCACGCCGATCTTGTGCATGTTGAAAGAAGCCGAGCCGGCCATGAAGCTGCACCGCGAAGGCGTCGAGCGGCGCATGGGCAAGGCCCAGACGCAAGTGATGATCACAACCACGCTGGCCGAGCAGGTTCCGGCGTTGGCCAGCGCCCAGGTGTCGGCGGTGCCGGTGCCGGTCGAGGTGCGCCACGCGCCCTCAGCCGGACGTCCGCAGCCGGCTCGTCAATCCCGCAGCCAAAGGAAAGGTTAGGCATGTCGGCGACCACCGAGCGCGTGAAGGCACTCATCCGCAACATTCCTGACTTTCCCAAGCCTGGTATCCAATTCAAGGACATCACGGCGCTGCTCGGCTCGCCGAGGGGGCTTTATGACGCCCTGGTGGCGATGCTGGAGGTGTCGCCCGACAACATCGACGCGGTCGCCGGCATTGAGTCGCGGGGTTTCATCTTTTCGGCCCCGATGGCGGTCATGTTGCATGTCGGCCTCGTGCCGATCCGCAAGCCCGGCAAGCTGCCGGGGCCTACCTTCGAGCAAGGCTTCGACCTGGAATACGGCTCGTCGACGCTGTCGATGCATCAGGACGCCCTGCAGCCGGGGCAACGGGTGTTGCTGGTTGACGACCTGCTGGCCAGCGGCGGCACGCTGATAGCGGCGGCCAAGCTGATCGAGCGGGCTGGGGCGGTCGTGTCTCATACCACCGTGCTGATCGAGCTGACCGACCTGAACGGGCGTCAAGCCATGGCCGATGCCGGGCTCAACTCTGTCAGCAGCATCGTCACCTATTGAGCAGCCAGGAACGCGTCGATATCGGCGGCGGCCGGGATTGTGTCGGCGCCTCGCTGGATCACTTTCAGAGCCCCCGCGGCGTTGGCTCGCCGCGCCGCCACCGCCGGCTTCGCACCTGACAGCAGTTCGGCCATCATCACGCCCGTGTGCGTGTCACCGGCCCCGTTGGTGTCATAGGGCGTCTGCGGAAACCCGGGGATGACAGTGGTTTGACCCCAGCCGCTGACAGCACACCCGGTTGGGCCGTCCCTGACAATGGCCAGCGCTCCGGGGCGCAGAAGACCCAAAAGCATCTCGGCGGCTTTCGCCATGCCGTGGCTGCCCGTCATGAACTTGGCCTCATCGGCGTTCGACGTCCAGATTGTGGTGTGGGCAAGGGCGGCGCCGCGCGTCTCGTCGTCCAACTCGGCAAAGGCTTCACCCGGGTCAAGGACGACCTCCACGCCCGGGGGCAGCGTGTCGAGCCAGCCAAGCAGGGGTGTCGCCGTTTGCCCCTGCAGGGTGTATCCCGAGATGGCGACAAAGTCGCCTGGCCGCGGGACGCTGGTATTCAGCGACGCGATACTGATCCGGCGTTCGGCGCCCTGGACGGTGACGAACGTGCGCTCGGCCGATGGCTCGACGAAGACCATGCACACACCGCTGTCGATTTCGTCAACCACGGGGGACGACACCGCCACGCCGTCGCCTTGCAGCACCGACCGGATCAGATCTCCCGCCGGGCCGGTGCCGACCGACCCGGCGTGAACGCAGCGGGCACCGGAGCGGGCGGCCGCCAGCAGCACAGTGACGGCGCCGCCGGCCCGTTGATTTCGGGCGGTGGCGACGGCGTTGGCGCCGCGCCGGGGAAGGAAAGGTATGTTGATGACGTCATCAACCAGCGCTTGCGCTGTGTGGATCAACCGGCCATTATTCATTTTTCAAGACTAGACTTATCCCCACAGTGGGATGGGCATGGAGGTGAGGGATGCGCGAGGACACACAGTTGGCGCCGCGGCCGTCCGCCCTGGCCGAACCCATCGATGACCGGGCGGATGAACCCACCCGTCCGATAATGCGGTCCCTGCTGGCCCGCTGGGGTGCCGCCAGGCCAAGCCATTCGGCTGTGCTCGATCCGCTGTTCACCGTCATCCGATCCGTCCATCCCAAGGCCGATCTGGCGCTCATTGAGCGGGCCTATCGCACCGCCGAGCATTACCACGACGGCCAGGTGCGCATCAGCGGCGAGCCGTACATCACCCATCCGCTGGCGGTAGCGACGATCCTCGCCGAACTGGGCATGACGGAGGCGACGCTGTGTGCCGCGCTGTTGCACGACACGGTGGAGGACACCAGCTACACGATGGAGCAGTTGCGGGCCGATTTTGGCGAGGAGATCGCCGGCCTGGTGGACGGCGTCACCAAGCTCGACAAGGTCGAGTTCGGTTCCGCGGCCAAGGCAGAGACGCTGCGCAAGATGGTCATCGCGATGAGCCGCGACATCCGCGTGCTGCTCATCAAACTGGCCGACCGCCTGCACAACATGCGCACCATCGGCTACCTGAAGCCCGACAAGGCCGAGCGCATCGCGTCGGAAACGCTGGAGATTTTCGCCCCGCTGGCTCACCGCCTGGGCATGAACACCATCAAGTGGGAGTTGGAGGATCTGGCCTTCCAGACCTTGGAGCCCAAGGTCTATGACGAGGTGGTCAGCATGGTGGCGGAGGCGGCGCCAGAGCGCGAACGCCAGCTCGCCGAGGTGATCGACATCGTCAAAGCCGACCTGGCCGAGGGCAAGATCAGCGCCACCGTCTACGGGCGCCCAAAGCACTACTACTCGATCTATCAAAAAATGGTCGTGCGGGGCCGCGAGTTCAAGGACATCTACGACCTCGTCGGACTGCGCATCCTGGTCGATTCCGTGCGCGACTGTTACGCGGCCTTGGGCGTCATGCACCACCGCTGGTCGCCGCTGCCGGGGCGGTTCAAGGACTACATCGCGCTGCCAAAGTTCAACATGTACCAATCGCTGCACACGACGGTGCTGGGCCCGGGCGGGCGTCCCGTCGAGCTGCAAATCCGCACCTGGGACATGCACCAACGCGCCGAGTACGGCGTGGCGGCGCACTGGAAGTACAAGCAGAACCCCAACGCCAACAGGGGCGACGTCGACACCATGGATTTCTCGTGGGTGCGCCAGCTGAGGGAATGGACGAAAGAGGCCGACGACCCGGGCGAGTTCCTCGACACGTTGCGCTTCGAGATCAATTCGGACGAGGTTTACGTTTTCACGCCGAAGGGCGACGTGGTGGCCCTGCCGACGGGGTCGACGCCCGTCGATCTGGCGTACGAGATTCACACGGAGGTCGGGGCGCGGTGCATCGGCGCGCGCGTCAACGGACGCCTGGTGCCTCTGGAAACCAAGCTCAACTCGGGTGACCAGGTCGAGATTCTGACGACGAAATCCGAGACCGCGGGTCCCAGCCGCGACTGGCTGACCTTCGTCGCCAGCCCCCGGGCCAAGGCCAAGATTCGTCAATACTTCACCAGGGAGCGCCGCGAGGACGCCATCGAGCAGGGCAAGGATGCCCTCGCCAAGGCCCTGCGAAAGACCGGCCTACCATTGCAGCGTCTTTTGACCGTCGAGCACCTCACGGCGGTCGCGGACAGTTTCAAGGTGGCCAACGTTGACTCCCTGTACGCCGCCATCGGCGAGGGGACGGTGGGAGCCCCCGGTGTGGTGCAGCGCCTGATCGGCACCGAGGGCGGCCTCGAACCGGCCATGGAGGAGAACCTCGAAGATCGCCCGATACTCACGAACCGGTTGTCGTCGCGACGCCCGACAAACGATGTGGGGGTCATCGTCGACGGTGATCCGTCCATGTGGGTGAAGCTGGCCCGCTGCTGCACGCCTTTGCCTGGTGACGACATTTTGGGCTTCATCACCCGCGAGAACGGGGTTTCCGTCCACCGGACGGATTGCACCAACGCCCGGGCACTGCTGGCCCAGCAGGATCGGATCGTGCCCGTCGAGTGGGCACCGACAGCAGCCGTCGGCTACGAGGTCAGCGTGCAGGTCGAGGGGCTCGATCAGACGGGCATGCTGTCGGACATCACCAAGGTTCTCGCCGATCTGAAGGTGAACATCACGGCGGCCAACATCACGACGACGAAAGATCGCATCGTCAAGATGAGGCTGAGCTTCGAAGCGTCGGACCCCAAGCACCTTCAGCACGTGCTGGCGTCGATCAAGAAGGTACCCGGCGTGTACGACATCTACCGGGTCAAGCAGTAAGCCAATTCTGGGTCAGCACACTAGACGACGAACTCGTCCAGGGCCGCCTGTGCCTGCTCACGCCACGTCTTGTACGTGGTGATCGACTCCCGAAGCTGAGCCGAGCGCTTGGTGTCGCCCTTGGTATCGGCATCGTCGGCCTGGCGCTCCAGTTTCGTGATCTGGGTGGTGAACATGTCGACCGTGTCTTGGGCCCGCTGCCGGGCCTGCGGATCGGTGCGGCGCCACTCGGCGTCCTCGGCCTCCCGGACGGCATTCTCCAGGGCCCGCACACGAGAGTCGAACGTGTGCATGGCACCGCGCGACACCCGTCCGTGCGAGTTGTACTTGATCAGGAACCCGCGCAGCTGGGCGCGGGCCTGCTGAGGATCGGTGACGGGCGTCTTGATCGCGGCCTCGGCTTCCGCCAAGATCGCCTCCTTGGCCTGTTCGTTGGCCTTGAACTCGCCGCTTTGCTCATCGTAGGCGGCGGAGCGAGCCTGGAAGAAAGTGTCCTGATAGGCCCGGAACTCGCCCCACAGCTTGTCGTCGGCTTGGCGCCCGGCCGAGCCGGCCGCCTTCCAGCGGTTCATCAGCGTGCGGAAGGCCTCGGCCGTGTCCCGCCAGTCGGTTGACGTGGCCAACGGGGCCGCCTCGGCGATGATCGCCTCTTTGGTGGCCTGGGCCACCACGTTGGCGGCGCTGACCTCGGCGAAATGGGCCTTGCGGCGACGCGTGTAGGTGGTGCGGGCGGCCGAGAAGCGCTTCCACAGG
>WRFI01000048.1 GCA_009778875.1 Propionibacteriaceae bacterium
GCTGCCGCCCGGTCAGAGATCTTCTTGATCTTCATGTGGCGCTCTTGCGAGACCGACATGCCGAACTTGTTGTTCTCGCAGACGAAAACAACCGGCAAGTCCCACACAGACGCGAGGTTCAGTGCCTCATGGAAGGTTCCACGATTCGTGGCGCCATCGCCGAAGAATGCCACCACAACGGCGTCCTTCTTTTGATAGCGCAGGGCGAAGGCAACACCGTTGGCGATCGGGAGACCGGCGGCGACGATGCCGTTTGCGCCGATGATTCCCAAACTGATGTCGGCGATGTGCATCGACCCGCTTTTACCTTTGCTGTACCCGGTGGCCTTGCCGAAGAGCTCCGCCATCATCTTGTTGATGTTGGCGCCCTTGGCGATGAGGTGACCGTGACCCCGGTGGGTGCTGCAAATGCAGTCCTGAGGGGCGAGTTCACTGCAAACTCCGGCGGCGACAGCTTCCTCACCCGCATAGGAGTGCAGAAAACCAGCCAGCTTGCCGGCGAGCATCAGGTCCTTTGACTTTTCCTCAAAGTCCCTGATCTTGACCATCGTCTCAAACAACGACAGCATCTGCTGTTTGTCAAGCTTCATGAGTTGCTCCTGTCATTGCCTTGGGTACGTGTCTTCGGCAGGCGGCATCACAAAGTTCTCCGGCGGGTTGAACAACTCAACGATGAAGCCGAGTTCCTTTCGGAGGTCGATGTAGGCGAACTCCATGCCGCCAGCGTCCGTGCCGCCGATCAGAACGTCGCCATAGCCGCGGTCTTTCAGGATCTCGCGAATCCTGGCATATCCCTCGGCGGGATCCAGGGAGATATGGTGCAGGCCAGGGCCATTCCTGTGCAGGAACTCGGCATAGTTGCTGTTTTCGCTCAACGGCTGGATCAACTCCAACTGCACGTTCAAAGCGTCGCAAAGAGCAAGCCTGATGTCGAAGTCCTCCAGCTTGCCGTTGAGAATCATGTCAGTGGTGTTGGATGGGTCGAAATGCAGAATGACCCACGGGCCAATGCCATAGTCGTCGTTGAACCGTTTCATGTAGGCGTAGAGGTCATCCACGACCATGCATATCTGGCTCACCTTTGTGAATACTGGCTTTGTATATTCCATTTCTAAACTCCTTTTCTGATAATAGGGTGGATGTTTGCGTTCAGGCCGCTTCGGTGGCGAGCACCGGTGCTGCCTCTTTGGCGTGACGAGGGTGCGTTTCAGTCAGTCCGAGGGCGACCAGCGCACCGAGCACCGCAGCGACCGCGGCGATGTAGAACGGTGCTGACGTCGAGATGTGATCGGCCGCGGCGCCCGCGACGATCGGCATGATGAAGCCGCCGACAAATTCGCCGACGCCCATGACAAGACCGACAGCTGCCGGGATGTACTTCTGGGAGACGGTTTCGGACGGGATAACCGAGAACAGCAGCGGGTGTGCGCCTTGCCCCATGTGAACAATGATCAGGATGATGGCGAGCAGCGCAAAGCTGATGCTGTGGAGGTAGATGATGGCCAGAGGGGAAAAGATGCCGACGACGCAGGCGATGATGACCATCGGCTTCCTGCCGAGCCAAGCAGACACTGTAGGAACGGCGGTGCCCCAGATCATCCCGCCGACGCCGAGCATTGCCACCGCGAGACCCATCTTGGCAGGTGTCATTCCCACGGTGTCGACGAAGTATGTCGGGGCGAATGTCACGATGACGATGTACCAGGTCACCATGCAGCAAGCACCCAGCAGGCACAGCCACAGGTTCTTGAACTTGAGGCAATCAACGAATGTGATCTTTTCTTCTTGCTCGCTTGAAATGACCGTCGACACGTGAACTTTCTTCGGCTCATCAAAGAAGTACAGCGACGCCAGGACGATCAGCAGGCCCGGAATGATTGTGAGATAGAACCCGTACCGCCAGTTGAGGTGTGAGGCAATCGCGACGAGAGCGATTGGCGCCAGGGTTGTCGCCAGCAGCGAGGGGGACGTGGTTTGCAGCAGGCCCATGTTGAAGCCGCGCCGCTTTTCGCTCGATTCGGCCGACATAATGCCTTGCGCGATGGGCAGGGTTGGGCCTTCCACAATGCCCATGGCGCCGCGCAAGATGAGCAGAGCGGCGAAGGTGGCGACCAGGCCGGCGGTGAAGGAAAGCAGGGAGAAAATGAGAATCAGGATCGCGAAGAAGGGCACGATCTTCTTGACGCGGCTGGTGACCCAGCCGAGCAGTGGCCCAGATAGCGACCAGGTGATCGCCAGTGCTCCTGACAGCACGCCGAGATCGGTATTGTTCAAATGCAGTTCGTCCTGCATGAAGGGGAACAGGGTCGCGATCGCCATGCGATCAACGAAGACGAATCCAAAAGCGAAGCACAGAATGATCAGGACGCGGTTTTCGTACCCGATCAAACCCCATTTGCGCTTCTTTTCGTTCAAGCCTTGCTCGTTTAGTGTTTCTGATGTCTGCATTTCACTTGCCATTTTGAGTACCTCCTTGTTGAGAGACGGGTTAGTTTTTAGTTGTCTTGGAAATTTGATTAGAAACGCTTCTCGCGTTGGATGCTGATCCAGCGGTCGGTTGTGAAACGATCAACCACCCACTGGGCGTTGAAGCGACCGACGCCGGACGCCTTTTCGCCGCCGAACATGACGTGTGGCTCGTCACCAATCGATTGATCGTTGACGTGCACCATGCCGGTGCGCATGCGCTTGGCCACCTGGAAGCCGTGGTACAGGTCTTCCGTGAAGACGCTGCCGCTCAGGCCATGCTCAGTGGCATTGGCCAGCGCGATGGCGTCGTCCTCGTCCTTGGCCGTGATGATGCAGCAGACAGGCCCGAACACCTCGTTCGCGGCGGCCGGCATGTCGTTCGTCACCTGGTCAAAGATCCAGGGATGAATCAGGTTGCCGTCCGTGCTGCCCTGCAAGGCGACCGTGGCGCCCGCCTTCACGGTGTCGTCGATGAAGCCCTCGACGCTCTTCACTTGCGCCTGGCTGATGATCGGCCCGATAAATGTGGACGGATCGGCCGGATCGCCGACGGGGGTGGCACTCGTCGCCTCGACGAACGCCTTGAGGAAAGCGTCGTGGATGCCCGGGGTGACGATGATGCGGTTCAGGCACATGCAAACTTGGCCCTGGTTGAAAAACGAGCCAAAGACGGCGGCCCTGGCCGCAGCCTCCGGGTCGGCGTCATCCAGGACGATCATGGCGTTGTTGCCGCCCAGTTCAAGCGACACCTCCTTGAGAAGGCCGGTGGCGACCTCGCCAATGTGACGGCCGATCGGCGTCGACCCGGTGAAGGAGATGAGTTCCGGAATCGGGTTCGTGACGATGGCGTCGCCGATCTCCGACCCGCGCCCCATCACCACGTTGACCAGCCCGGCCGGGAAGCCGGCCCGCTCGAACATCTCGCCGACCAGGCAGGCCGAGGCCGGTGTGTCGGTGGCTGGCTTCAGCACGACGGCGTTGCCCGTCGCGATGGCCGGCACGACCGACCGCATGGCCAGCACCAGGGGCACATTCCACGGCGCGATGACGCCGATGACCCCGCGTGGTTGCTTGATGACGTAGTTGTCCTTGCCGGGGACGTTCGACGGCATGATCCGTCCGTCCATCATGTAGGGAAACTGCATGTCTTCTTTGACGATGTCGAGGCAGGTGAAGAACTCGAACTCCTTCTTCGCCGCGACTGAACCGCCTTCTTCGACCAGGACGGACATGATCTCGTCCTTCATGTCTGCGATGACGTCAAGCAGCTTGAAAAAGTAGCTCTGCTTCTCGCCGGGCAGAAGGGCGGCCCAGCCCGGTTGGGCTGCGGCGGCCGCCTTGTAGGCGTCATCGACGTCCTCGACACTGGCCGACTGGTACGTGTAAAGCAGCTCGCCGGTGAACGGATTGCGGTTCTCCATGGTGCTGCTTCCACGGCCCGGGCGCCACTGGCCGCCGATGAACTGGTGTGGATAGGGCTTCATTGCACTGATACCTCCATTTGAGACTTCACTTGTTCAGGAGTTCTGTCGGCCTCCCGGCTCTCCAGGTCATTGAGGACGGGTAGGGGGACAGGCAGATGCCGGATACTCTAACACTTGTCAACCATCTTGACAACATTATTGTTGACGATCTAGAGTCACTGGTGGAACCCTCACTTCCAGAGCAAGGAAGTCAACCCCGGGAGACGTTGCTGGCTGCCGGCAGCGTTTCTCGGGGCGGTTGCTTTGGTAGGCTGGCAGTTCTTGCGAAAGGTTGGTCGCACATGATCATCGATGTTCACGGGCACTATACGACGGCACCGCCCGCCTTGGAAGAATGGCGTCAACGGCAGGTCCGCTCGCTGACCGACGAGACGGTCACCGCCGACCCGGAGGATCTGCAGATCAGCGACGGCGACCTGTGCGAGACGATCGAAAAGAACCAACTGGCGTTCATGAACGAGCGCGGGGTCGACTGGCAGATCTTCTCGCCGCGGGCCAGCCACATGGCGCACCACATCGGCGACTTCCAGACGTCCAGCACCTGGGCGTCCATCTGCAACGAGCTGGTTTACCGGATCACGCAACTGTTCCCGGACCGGTTCATGGGGGCGGCGATGCTGCCGCAGTCGCCGGGCGTCGACCCGAAGACGTGCCTGCCCGAGATAGACAAATGCGTCAACGAGTATGGCATGGTGGCGATCAACCTGAACCCCGACCCGTCGGGCGGTTCATTCAACGCGCCGCCGCTGACCGAGAAGTTCTGGTACCCCATCTACGAGAAGATGGCCGAATACGACATTCCCGCGATGATTCACGTCAGCACGGCGTGCAACCCGGCCTTCCACACCACCGGGTCGTATTACATCAACGCCGATACCACCGCTTTCATGCAGTTTTTGACGGGCGACCTGTTCAAGGACTTCCCGACGATCAAGTTCGTCATTCCCCACGGCGGCGGCGCCGTGCCGTTCCATTACGGACGGTACAGGGGTCTGGCCCAGGAGTTGAAGAAGCCACCGATTCCGGAGCATCTGTTCGGCAATGTGTTCTTCGACACGTGCGTCTACCACCAGCCGGGCATCAATCTGTTGACGGACGTCATCCCGGTCGAGAACGTGCTGTTCGCGTCGGAAATGATTGGCGCGGTCAAAGGCATCGACCCGGAGACGGGGCACTATTTCGATGACACCAAGCGTTACGTGCTGGCCGCCCCGATTTCGGACGATTACAAGCAGCAGATCTTTGAACAGAACGCCCGAAAGGTCTATCCGCGCATCAACGCAATCATTGACAAAACGGAAGCCAGGTGAGTCTTATGCAATCGGCGGAAACCGAAATCGGCGTTGTTCACACTAAGGCGCGCCGTGCCAGCAGTGCCCAAATTGACGCGCTGAAAGGGTTCGGCGTGGCGACCGTCCACGAGGTGATCGGGCGCGGCGGCCTGATGGAACCATACATGCGCCCCGTTTACCGAGGCGCCCAGCTGTGCGGCAACGCCGTGACGGTGCTGCTTCAACCGGGGGACAACTGGATGATGCATGTGGTGGCCGAACTGCTGCAGGAGGGGGACGTTGTCGTCGCCGGCATCACAGCGGATTGTCCGGGCGGCTATTTCGGTGACCTTTTGGCCACATCGTTCATGGCACACGGCGCCAGGGGGCTCATTATCGACGCCGGCGTGCGCGACACCGCGCAATACGAGACGATGGGTTTCCCCGTTTGGAGCAAGTATGTCTGCTCGCAGGGCACGGTGAAAGACACGGTCGGCTCCGTCAATGTGCCCATCATGTGTGCCGGCCAACTGGTTCGTCCCGGTGACATCGTGCTGGCCGATGACGACGGGGTCGTCGTCGTCCCTAACGAAATGGCCGAGAGCGCGGCCAAAGGGGCGCTGGCCCGGGAGAATTCCGAGACCGACAAACGAGCCAGATTCGCGCAGGGCGAGCTTGGTTTGGATATGTATTCGATGCGCGACGGCCTTAAGGCTGCCGGGCTGAAATACGTCGACTGAATAGGAGACGAGATGTTCGTAAAGACGGAAGGCTGGCTGGACTGGTGCGCCGACCCGACGCCACCGGATTTCAAGCTGCCGGCCGGGGCCGTCGACGCGCACTGCCACGTCTTTGGGCCAGGCGACGAATTCCCTTACGCGCCCGAGCGGAAATACACGCCGTGCGACGCCTCAAAGCAGCAGCTGTTCGCCCTTCGCGACTTCCTCGGCTTCGATAAGAATGTCATCGTCCAGGCCACCTGCCATGGGGCGGACAATTCGGCCATGGTTGACGCGGTGCGGGCCTCGAACGGGCGGGCCAAGGGCGTGGCCACCGTTAGGCCCGATTTCACCGACGCCCAGTTGCAGGAGCTCGACGAGGCCGGTGTGCGCGGCGTGCGATTCAACTTCGTCAAGCGTCTCGTGGACAAGTCGCCGAAGGACGACCTGATCTTGGTTGCCAGCCGAATTGCCAAAATGGGCTGGCATATCGTGTTGTATTTCGAGGCGCCGGACATTGACGAAATCACCGCGCTCGTCCAGGAACTGCCGACCACCGTCGTCATCGACCACATGGGCAGGCCCGACGTGACGAAGGCGGTGGACGGTCCGGAATTCGCCAAGTTCATCAAGCTGATGGACGACAATGAGAAGGTCTGGGTGAAGGCCACCGGCGCTGAGCGGCTGACGGTCACCGGGCCGCCCGCCCTGAACGGCGAGCACCACCCGTATCTGGATGTCGTGCCGTTCGCCAGGGCGCTGGTTGAGCGCTTCCCCGACCGCGTGCTGTGGGGCACGGATTGGCCGCACCCCAACCTGACGGATCACATTCCGGACGACGGGCTTTTGTTGGACGTCATTCCGGAAATCGCCACCACGAAAGAATTGCAGACCAAGATGCTGGTCGACAACCCGATGCGGCTCTACTGGGGCTGAGCGGACGAAATCGAAGAAAAGGATAATTAGCAAATGGAAAAACTCAAAGTCGCGTTGATTGGGTTAGGCGCGTTCGGGATCAAGCACCTGGACGCCGTCGAAAACATCGACTATGCCGACGTCACCGCCTTCGTGGTGCGAAATGCCGCCACGGTGAAGGACCTCGCCGATGAGCGCGGC
The DNA here is from genome assembly GCA_009778875.1 of Propionibacteriaceae bacterium. GTDB lineage: Bacteria > Actinomycetota > Actinomycetes > Propionibacteriales > Propionibacteriaceae > WRGV01. The sequence goes on from WRFI01000048.1 coordinate 7,060, forward strand.
GTCCCGGCGGTGTATGACAATCTGGACGAGGCTTTGGCGTCCAAAGACATTGACGCCTGCATTATCAGCAGCCCGACCGGAATTCACGCGGCGCAGGCGATCGCCTGCATGCGGGCGGGGAAGCACGTCGAGGTGGAAATCCCGATCTGCGATGTTCTGTCCGACGGCGAGGCCATCGCGGCGGTGCAGCAGGAAACCGGGCTGATTGCGATGGGCGGGCACACGCGCCGGTTCAACCCGCCGCACCAGTTCATCCATGCCCAGGTCGAAAAGGGTGACCTGAACGTGCTGCAGATGGACGTGCAGACATACTTCTTCCGCCGCACGAACATCAATGCGGCGGGGCAGCCGCGCAGCTGGACGGACAGCCTGCTGTGGCATCACTCGGCCCACACGATCGACTTGTTCGCCTATCAGACGATGGGCGAGATCGTCCAGGCCAGCGCCATTCAGGGCCCGATCAGCGAGACGCTCGGCATACCGCTTGACATGAGCATTCAGCTGAGGTCGTCTTCGGGGGCCATCTGCACGCTGTCGCTGTCATTCAATAATGACGGGCCGATTGGCACGCATTTCCGCTATATCGGCGACAACGGAACCTACGTCATGCATTATGACGACATGGTGGACGGTCACGACAACAAGATCGATCTGACAGGCATGTACGAGTCGAATAACGGCATCGAATTGCAGGATCGCGAATTCCTGAGCGCCATTTTGGAAAACCGCGAGCCCAACGCCAGCATTCAACAGGTCATGCCCTGCTATCGCACGATCGACAAACTTCAAAAACAATTAGAGCAGCAGAGCTGACCAGACCAACAGGAGATGCCGCAATGATGCGCAAGGTGCCACCGCTGAACGTAGCCCAGATCGGTTACGGGTGCATGGGGCTTAGCCACGCCTACAGCCACCAACCCGACGAGGCGGGCGGCATCGCCCTCATCCGTGACGCCATCGAATTGGGCGTGGATCACATCGACACGGCCATCCTGTACGGCTTCGGCAGTAACGAGGTGCTTGTCGGCAAGGCCCTGCAAGGGCGGCGCGACCAGGTGCTGCTGGCCAGCAAGTGCGGGCTGACAGTCACCGATGCGCAAGGGGACATGACCCGCGGCATCGACAGCACCCCGGAGAACATTAGGCGCTCGTGCGACGGCAGCCTGAAGCGTCTGGGGTTCGACAGCGTCGACCTTTACTACCTGCACCGCTGGGACAAAACCACCCCCATTGAGGACGTCGTGGGCGCGATGGCGCAGTTGGTGGAGGCGGGCAAGACGCGGCTGATCGGGCTGTCGGAGGTCAGTGCCGCGACTCTGCGAAAAGCTCACGCCGTCCACCCGATTGCGGCGATCCAGTGCGAATACTCTTTGTGGACGCGAAATCCTGAGGAAAATGGCATCCTGGACGCCTGCCAAGAACTGGGCATCGCCCTGGTGTGCTACAGCCCGGTCGGACGGGGCTTTTTGGCTAACGCCACCGTCGATTCGGACACGTTGGAGGCAAGCGACCTGCGTCGCAACATGCCGCGCTTTTCCCCGGAAAACCTGGAGAAGAACCAGGCCCTGCGCGACGAGTTCCTCCAGATCGCCGAGGGGCTGGGTTGCACGCCCTCACAGCTGGCGCTGGCGTGGTTGTTGAACCGTCCGGTTTACACAATTCCGGGGACGACTTCCCCGGCGCATTTACGGGAGAACTTGGCTGCTATCGATGTTGAATTGCCTGCTGACGCAATTGAGCGTCTCGACTCGCTGTTCAACAGCTCAACGGTGTCGGGAGACCGATACAACGAAAAGACGATGGCAGAGCTCGAATAACAAATCGACAATAAACAAGAAAGGAAAGGCAGAATGACGGTATACACGCAAACCATTTTCTACGGTCCCGCTTCAACCCGGGGATATCCGCTTAACAAAATGTACTTCACGTTCAACGACAAAGCCGCTCGCGACGAATTCGTCGCCGATGAGGCCGCCTACTGCAAGAAATTCGGCTTGAGCGAAGCTCAAATCGAGGCAATTGCGGCGCGCGACATTCTCAAGATGTTGGCGGAGGGCGGCAACGCCTATTACCTTGCCAAGCTAGCCAGTGGCGTGCTTGGTCTGGACATGCAAGACATCGGTGCCCTGCAGACTGGCGTCAGCAAGGAAGAATTCATGGCCAAACTTGTCGCGGCCGGAGAGGACTGAAAATGGCCAAGATCGTTGGAACCATCTACACGACGCATGTGCCGGCAATCGGCAATGCGATTCGCAACAATCTGCAAGGCGACCCCTATTGGAAGCCGTTCTTTGACGGGTTCAATTTCGTCCATGACTGGGTTGCCCAGGTGCAACCCACCGTGGCGGTCGTCTTCTACAATGACCACGGCCTAGGCTTTTGGCTCGACGCCCTGCCGACCTTCGCAATCGGCTGCGCGCCAGAGTACAAGACGAAAGACGAAGGCTGGGGCATCCCGACGTTCACCGATTTCGACGGCGACACCGACCTGTCGTGGCACATCGCCGAGGCCGTCAAGCGGGCGGACTTCGATGTCGTCACCTGCCAGGAGCTTTACTTTGACCACGCTTTGGCGATTCCGATGGAATTGACCTGGCCGGGCGTTCAGCGTCCGATCAAGATCGTCCCCATCGAAATCAACACCGTGCTGTTCCCGACGCCGTCGGCAGCCCGGTGCTTGGCGCTCGGCCGGGCCGTTGGCAAGGCAATCGAGTCCTATGACAAGGACGAGCGCGTGCTGGTGTTTGGCACGGGCGGTCTGTCCCATCAGCTCGAAGGCGAGCGGGCTGGCTTCATCAACAAGAAGTTCGACCTGGAATTCGTCGACAGCCTGCCGACGAACCCCGAATGGGCCACGCAATTCACCCCCGAGGAAATTGCCGAGAACACTGGCACGCAAGGCGTTGAGCTGATCAACTGGCTTGCCGCCCGCGGCACAATCGAAGGCGATGCGAAGACTCTGCATATGAACTACCACATTCCGATCTCCGACACGGCCGCATGCACTATGGTGCAGGTAGCTGCATAGTCGTAGTGGAAGTATCGATGGGTGCCCATCGGTCGCCTCGGCGGTCGGCGGGCACCCATCACTCTTAGGCAAGAAGAAGAGGTAACCAAAATGGCACAAATCGGTATTCCCTGCTGCTTGATGCGCGGCGGCACATCAAAAGGGCCGTTCTTTTTGGAATCGGATTTGCCGGCTGACGTCGCGACTCGCGACCGGGTGCTGCTGGCCGTGATGGGGTCGCCCGACCCCCGCCAAATCAACGGCGTCGGCGGGGCCCACCCGTTGACGAGCAAGGTCGGCATCGTCCGGGCCGGCACCGGGCCGGGGGTTGATCTGGAGTTTTTGTTTGCCCAATTGCAGCCGGACAGCGACATCGTTGACACCACGCCAAACTGCGGCAACATGCTGGCCGCCGCGGTGCCATTTGCGATCGAAGCCGGGCTGTTGAAGGCGGACGATGGTCGCGCGACATTTCGGGTGCTGACGCGCAACACGGGGGTTTTGAGCGACATTACGGTGACGGTGGCAGGTGGCCAAATGGTGTACGAAGGCGACGCCCACATCGACGGCGCGCCCGGAACCGCGTCCCCCGTCACCATCAATTTCTTGGACAC
>WRFI01000049.1 GCA_009778875.1 Propionibacteriaceae bacterium
GAACGTCTGGTACCAGTTGTCCCAGGTGTTCAGCGTGTAGTTGACGTGGATGCCGGGGTTCGCTTGGTTGAAAGCATCGACCAGCTCTTTGGCCTTCGTGTCATAGACCCCGCTGGGGCCCCAAGCCATATCCCAGAATTCCAGGTTGACAACGTCAGTGGCTGCTCCGCCGCTGGTGCTGCCGCCGCCAGACGGAGTGCTGGTGCAACCCGCGAAGCCGCTCGCTACCAGCATTGCCGAGAGCGCAACAACGACGCTCTTCAATGCCTTGTGGTGGTGACTCATTTATTGTTCTCCTTCTTTTTGTGATGGCCATCCAGGCGAATGTGAGAGCTGCCGGGGATGTCCGAAGAGGTGAGACCGTCCGTGGGTGCGGACGTGGCCTCTTTCAGCGCCGCTGCGAGCGACGTCTGAAACTTGTGTTGAGGGTCTGTGCGCAGCGCTCATGACTGCGCGCCCTCATCGTGCGCCTCGAGGCGCACGGTATTGGCGGCGACGGCCAGATCGGCCAGCGCCAAAGCATACAAAAAGTCATCGACCATGTCGTCCAGGCTGTAGCGCGGGGCCGCACCGTCCATGATGGCCAGCAGTTCCTGCCATTCGGCGATGTAGCCATCGGTCTTGTAGGGGCCGAAGGTCGTGGCCGGGCTTCCCGGAGCTCCGCTGACGGTCGCCGTCGCCGACCCGACATGGACGTAGGACGGCGGCATTTGCATCATCAAGTGGGCGCCGTGGTCATTCGAGATCGTCAGCGTCCAATCGGCCTGCCAGGTGTCACCCATGCGGGCCAGCAACTCGACGCTGCCAGCCGGGCCTTCGGCCGTGATTGCATAGCCCCAAGGCTCGGCTATCTCGGCCTTGGTGACCCTGTCGAGCTTTGGAATGAAGCGCCGGATCAGCGGCAGGTCGTGAATCGCCAAGCCCAGCACTCCCCCGCGCAGCACGTCTGCCGGGCTGGGCGGCTCGGCCGGCTCCGGGGGTGCCGGCGGACGAATCATCTTGGTGGCCATGTCTTCGTAATACGAGTTTGGCGGCAGGTAGGTCGCACAGCGCGCCCGCACCGGCGCCTTGACCTGCCCGGCCATCGAATCGTGGGCGGCGATCCACGCCGGGTCGTACAGATGCATGGCCCCCACCACCAGCGCCGGGCCGGCGGCCCGCACCGCATCGGCCACCGCTTGGACCTCATCGGCGCTTGTGGCCAGCGGTTTCTCGGCCATGATGCCCTTCACGCCGGCCCCGCACAGGGCCTCGATCTGCGCGGCATGAAAAGCGTTTGGCGACGCCACGACGGCGATGTCCACCCCGTCGCCAAGCATATCGTCGAGCGTGCCCGACGCATGGGCACCAAGGGGCGCCGCCACGGCTTCAGCCAGGGTCTGGTTCGGATCGAAGATGTGGGTGACGCAGACTTGGTCGCCGAACATTTTGAGCGTCGGCAAGTGGATGGCTTGGGTGGCTGGCCCCGCACCTACGAGACCGACCCGTTGCGTCTGCATAAGGCCCTCCTTTGCGCCGCTGGCCTCGCGCCTCCGTGCGCTTGGCTTTTGTGAAAGTCTATGGCCTTTGGGAAGTCAAAGTCCACCAAAACTGAGAGCGCTTTCATTGCAAATTGGTAAAGATTTCCAATCACACCGCCGTGTTCGTCGGGTCGTCCCCCAAAGGCACCAAGGCTGGCACAGTGAACTGAGCGTCAATCGACGTGTCACCACCGGCGTTTATGGCTGCCAGCACGTGCGTGACGTGCGCGGCCATCGCGCCAGAGGCGCGGGGGGTGCGACCAGCCCGCACGGCGGCCCACAGCTCCACCGCGCCAACGCCGCGTCCCAGGTCGGCGTAACCGCCGGACGGTGCCAGTTCGCCCCACGCGGACGGGTTGTCGGCCAAGGCGACGGAGCCGCGCAAGTCGAACATGTTCGGGTCGGGCAGGCGCAAGGTGCCGCCGGTGCCGTAGATCTCCAGCCCCGCCATCCCGGCAAAGGTCTCGAAACTCAAAGAGACGGTGCTGAGCACGCCTGACGCGTGTTCCAAGATCGCCGTGGCATAGGTGGGCACGTCGACGTGCAAGGCGGTGCCTTTCAGCGGCCCTGACCCCACCACACGCGCCCGATTGGTCGTGCGCGAGCAGGCGTGGACGGCGCGCACGGGCCCCAGGTGGGCAACCAGCGCCGTCACGTAGTAGGGCCCCATGTCGAGCACGGGACCGCCGCCCGCCTCGTAAAAGAACTGCGGGTTCGGGTGCCACGGTTCCGGCCCGGAACCGCCCCATATCGCCATCGCCGCGAACGGCTCGCCAATCATCCCGTCCGCCAGGGCACGCGCCGTCGTCTGGAGGCCGGGGCCGAGGAACGTGTCGGGCGCACAGCCGACGGTGACGCCGGCCTTGGCGGCGGCCGCCAGCAGTGCGTCGGCCTCCGCCGGCGTGGCGGCCAGCGGCTTTTCGCTGTATACGTGCTTTCCGGCGGCGATGGCGGCGCCGTTCAACTGGGCGTGCAACGGTGGCGGTGTCAGGTTGACAACCAGATCGATCGTCTGGTCGGCCAGCAGCGCGTCAACCGTGCAGGCCCGGGTGTCTCGCCCCGCGGCAGCCGCCTGGGCACGTTCGATGTGGGCGGCAGCGATCGCCGCGATGTGCACCGATGGCACGGCGTCGAAGGTCTTGACATACTGACGAAGGATGTCGCCAGCACCGATGATGCCGATTTGCAGGGTCTCAGAGTTCATGATTTCACCTCTCAATGGTGGTTGTGGAACGGTCATCCAGCAGGTCGCGGGCGACCACGATGCGATACTCGCCTGGCGGGGTCACCCAGGCCTTGGTGTTGTCATCCCATGTCTCGAAGGCGCGCCGGCGAATGGTGACCGTCGCGGTCACAGTCTGCCCGGGGTCGGCGTCCACACCGGTGAAACCGGCCAGCCAGCGGACGGGACGCTCGACGACGGTGTCGCCGACCACCTCAAGATAGGCCTGCACCGTCTCGTGCCCGGCCCGGCGCCCGGTGTTGGTGACATCCACCTGCACTGTCACATCGTCGCCGTCAGGAAAGACAACCAGGTTGCCGTAACGCCAGGTTGTCCAGCCCAAGCCGAAGCCGAACGGGCGGGCCGGCTTCTTGCCCGCCCGGAGCCAGCCGCGGTACCCGACATGGATGCCTTCGGTGTAGTCGATCAGCAAATCGTCGCCGACTGGCAGGCCATCGGGCACGGGCACGTCCCCGTAATCGGCCGGCAAGGTCCACGGCAGGCGACCAGTCGGTTCGGTACGTCCGCTGAGCACGTCGACCAGGCTGCGGGCGCCTTCCTGGCCGGAGAACCATGTCCACAACACGGTGTTGGCGCGCTCCAGCCAGGGCAGCACGACGGGCGCCCCGGCGTTGACGGCGATGACCGCGTCGGGCCGGGCGTCCAGCACCGCCTCAACCAACTCGTTCTGGTGCCCGGGCAGGTCAAGGTTGCCCCGGTCGAAGCCTTCGGACTCGACCTGCTCGTTCGTCCCCACGACAACCACAGCCAGATCCGCGTCGCGAACCAGGGCGACCGCATCGGCGATTTGCTGCTCGGGCGTCGGCTGAGGGATTTCGTGGTAGATGACGGCCCGCACGAAGCTGTTCCAGTCGCTGTCGTCAAAGTGCTGCACCTCGATCTCGAGATGCGCCACGCCTGGGCCTTCCACCGCGACTGTGTGGAAGGGTGGGTTGTGATTCTCCGAGCGCAAGAACACCAGGCCAGCTGGCGTCTCGTCGCGGGACTCGTAAGCGAGGGTTCCGTTGACGCTGAACTTTTGTGCACCAGGCGCTCCCAGGCCCACCAGGTGTTCGCCCGCCGCCGCCAGCGTCAGATCGGCCGTCAAACGCACCCTCTTGGTGTCGCCCGGCAGATCGAACCAGAAAATGTCGGTTTCGCCGCGGGTCTCTTCCAGCAGCACCGCGCCGTCATCGGCAAGAGCCTGCACGTGGACGCCTGGTTGACCGGTAACGGGGTCGGTGACGGCCGACGGGTCAGCCACCAGCGGGGTGACGCGCGACGACGCGCCGGCCGCAACCTGCACCACCGCGGCCGGGAAGGCCTCACCGAAAGCTTCCAGCGCGGTGTGCACACCCCCTGGGGCCACAAGCGCCGAACCGCCGCCCTGGATGTACATGTCCACGGCGTTCGGGCCGACGACGGTCACCGACTTGACAAACGCCGGGTCTGGCACCGGCAGCGCACCCGTCTTGTCGGATAGCACGACGACGGCGCGGGCGGCCAAGCGGCGAACGACACCGGCCTCGTCCTCCGGTTTGACAAGACGCCTCGGCGCGGGCGCATCGTAACCGTCCAAGCCGCCGACCCGGCTGGCCAGCAGCAGCAGGCGGGCGACCTTGTCGTCGATGAACGCTTCAGCGACGTCCCCGCGCTCGACGGCGGCCAGCAATTGCCCATCTGACCATGGGCCGGCCGGACCGGGCATGACCAGATCGAGCCCGCCGAGCGCCGGCTCGACTGTCGTCTTGGTGGCAGTCCAGTCGCTTACGACCTCGCCGTCATAACCCCATTCGTCCTTCAGGATGCCGGTCAGCAGACGGTGGTGGGCGACGGCCGGGGCCGCCTCCACCCCATCGTCCAACCGGTTGTAGGACGCCATGATGCTCCAGGCGTGGGCGTCCTTGGCTGCCCGCTCGAAGGGCGCCAGATACACCTCGCGCAGCGGCCGGGGTTCGATGCGCGACAGGTATTGGGTGCGCATGGTTTCCGATTCGTTGCCGATGAAGTGTTTGACGCAGGTGCCCACCCCCTCGCCCTGGATGCCTTTGATGACGGCGCAGGCCATGTCGCCGCTCAATAGCGGGTCTTCCGACTGGAACTCGAAATGACGCCCGCCCACCGGCGTCCGCTGGATGTTGACGACCGGCGCCAAGATGATGTCCACCTGGTGCCGGCGGGCCTCAGCGGCATGGATGCTGGCGGCCTGCTCAGCCAGGCCGGTGTCCCAGGTGGCGGCAACGGCGCTGGGGCATGGCAGCGACAGCGAGCGCTCCGACGGGTCTTCTTCCTCGCCGCGGATGCCCGTCGGACCGTCAGACATGACGAGTTCTCGCAGCCCGATGTGCGAAGCATGGGTTCGCCAATGGGTTTTGCCCGTCAGCAGTTCGACCTTTTCTTGCAGAGTCAGGGCGGCCACGCGGGCCAGGATATCGGCGGTGATGGCGGGGTTCGGACGTGGCGGCATCATTGCGTTACTCATGATGACATCCTAGCCATGCGTTGGGTTGACCCTGGCAGCAGGTGGAAGCGATTTCACCTAGGCGGACTCGCGGCACACGATGTGGGGCTCAATGATCTCTGGCGGAACGGCGACGGCGCCGTCTTCGAGCACCTGCAAAAGCATCTGCGAGGCCCGGCGGGCCAGCTCTGACGACGGATTGGTGACCGAGGTCAGTTGCGGGGACGAGTTGCGGGCAAGATCCGAGTCATCCACACCCACCACCAACACATCGCGCCCGACGACCCGCCCGAGGCTCTGCAGCACACGCACCGCGCCGACCGCCAGCCGGTCGGACTGTGCGAAGACGGCGTCGATGCCGGGGTCCTTCTCAAGCAGGCGTGCCATCGCCTCCGTGCCGTCCCGGGAAGTGAAGGGCACATGGGCAACCGGCCCGGGCGCGGCGCCGGCCTCGCCGAGCGCCTCCAGCCAGCCGGCCAGGCGATCGCGCACCGGGGTCATGTCTTCCGGTCCCGCCAAGCAGGCGATGCGGTGAGCGCCTCGCTCCAGCAGGCGGCGCCCTGCCAGGTACCCGACACGCACATTGTCGACGTCAACGTACATGGCCGACTCGGCCGACCACGGCCGGCCGACGTACACCAAAGGCGCAACGTGTTGCTCCATCTGAAGCTCCAGCAGGCCGGTCAGATGGTGCGACGCGATGATTGCGCCGTCGACGCTCGACTGCAGCAGCCGGTAGGCCTTGGTTGGTTCGTCGCCGGGCCGCACGATGACGAGAATGAGCTGGTAATCGGTGTCGCGGAACGCCTCAGACGCCCCGATGATGACGCCGCCGAGGAAGGGATCGCCGAGCACCAGCAAGTTGGGCTCTGGGATCACGAGTGCCACCGCGTTGGCCCGGTTCGACGCGAGTGCCCGGGCCGCCTGGTTGGGCGAGAAACCAAGCTCATCGGCGGCGGCACGCACCTTGCGCTGGGCCGATTCGGACGCCGGGCCCGAGCCTGTCAGCGCCCGGGAGGCCGTCGCCCGGGACACACCGGCGACGCGGGCGACATCATCCAGGGTCGCCCTGCTCACCATGGGATGCCTCCTGATCGATAACGCGCATGACACATGCTATCCCCATTAGGCTGAGAGACGAAAGGAGCCTTTCATGCAAACCGATTCATTCCGCTGGGGCGCCGCCACCGCCTCGTACCAGATCGAAGGCGCTGTTCGCGAGGGCGGACGCCAGCCGAGCATCTGGGACACCTTCTCGCACACCCCGGGACGGGTGGCGGGCGGCGACAACGGGGACGTTGCCTGCGACCACTATCACCGCTGGGAAAGGGACGTTGAACTGCTGGGCGATCTTGGCGTCAACGCCTACCGGTTTTCACTGGCCTGGGGGCGCATCATCGACGCCGCCGGACGTCCGAACCAGGCGGGCATCGACTTCTATTCGCGCCTCGTCGATGCCCTGTTGGCTCACGGTATCGCGCCGGTGGTCACCCTTTATCACTGGGATCTGCCCCAAATCCTCGACGACGCCGGCGGCTGGTTGAACCGCGACACGGCCCATCGCTTCGCGGATTACGCCGCGGTGGCAGTGGCGGCGTTGGGTGATCGCGTGCACGACTGGACAACGCTCAACGAGCCATGGTGCTCGTCGTTCCTGGGCTACGGTGCCGGTGTGCACGCCCCCGGGCACACCAACCCGGGCCAGGCTCTGCGGGCCGCCCACCACCTCAACCTGGCCCACGGCCTCGGCGTCTTGGCCATCAGAAGCGAGTGCGCGGGCGCCAGCGTCTCCGTCGTCTGCAATCTGCACGCCATTTTCGGGGCGTCCGACCCCCCCGCCGACTTGGCGGCCGCCGAGCGGGTGCGGCGAATCGGAAACGACATCTGGACGGGCCCGATGCTTGACGGCCAGTATCCGGCCGGGCTCATGGACGAGACGGCCGCCTACAGCGACTGGTCGTTCGTCCAAGACGACGACCTGGGCACCATCCATCAGCCGCTGGACGCTTTCGGCGTCAACTTCTATTCTTCCTCGCAGGTTTTCGCGGACAACCGAACCTTGACCCAACGCATCGCCGATGACGGACCCACCTGTTGGGTGGCCGACAATGTGGGCTTCCGCGCACCCGGTGGGCCGCTGACGGCCATGGGCTGGAACATCGACCCGTCAGCCCTGACCTGGCTGCTGGAAGACTTCGCCGCCCGCTGGCCCGGCCTGCCGGTTTTCGTCTCCGAGAACGGCGCCGCCTTCGACGACGCCGTGACCCCGACCGGCATCCACGACCAGGCCCGCATCGACTACATCGACGCCCACATCCAAGCCGTCGAGGCGGCCATGGCCGCCGGCGTGCCTGTGACCGGATATTTCGTCTGGTCGCTGCTGGACAACTTCGAGTGGGCCTTCGGCTTTTCGCGCCGCTTCGGGCTGGTGCGCGTGGATTACGACACTCAGCAGCGAACCCCGAAAGACTCCTTCGCCTGGTACAAGCAGAGGATCAGCCGCTAGCCTGGCCGACCCAGCGCACCTCGACCGTCGCTCCAACCGGTGCCAGCGGTAGCACCTTGCCGTTGAGACGGGCGCCGTCGACGGTCAACTCGCCTGGGCCACCGGGATTGTCGACCGCGATGTGGTACGTGGCGCCCCGGAACCGCTTGATCACCGTGAACGACCCGAAACCGGCGGGCATCTTCGGGTCGACGATCAAGCCGTCAAAATCGGCCCGCACGCCGAGCAGGTAGCAGGCGGACGCATAGTACGACCAGGCGGCTGTGCCCGTCAGCCACGAGTTTTTGGCCTCGCCCGGCCGCGCCGACCCCGGCCCGGCGACCATCTGCGCATACACATACGGCTCTAACCCGTGGACGTCCGCGACCTGTTCCCGATAGGTGATGCGCTGGTAGTAGTCGAGCGCGCGTTCAGGCGAACCGGCGATCGCCTCGGCGATGATCACCCACGGGTTGTTGTGGCAGAACACTCCCCCGTTTTCCTTGTAGCCCGGCGGGTAGCTCGAAATCTCACCCAACTCGACGTGATACCTGGTGTACGGCGGCGCCAACAGCGCGATGCCATGCGGGCCGGCCAGATGCTGCGCGACCGAGTCAAGGGCTTGCCTGGCCCGTCCATCATCCGCACCGCAACCCCCCATGACGCACATGCCTTGCGACTCGATGAAGATCTTGCCTTCGTCGTTTCGGGACGAGCCGACCGGGGCGCCGAACGCGTCGTAGGCGCGCAGGAACCACTCGCCGTCCCAACCCGACACGTCGATGGCGTTGTGCATGGCCGCCAGTGCCGTCGACACCTCACCGGACGAAACACCGCGACGGTCGAGCATGACCACCAGGTCGGGAACGGCCCAGCAGAAAAGCCCGGCGATGAACAGGGACTCAGCCACCAGCCCGTCGCCTCGCCCCTGGGTCGTCTGGAACGATTCGCCGGGCTGCGTGGAGAAGCAGTTCAGGTTCAGGCAGTCGTTCCAGTCGGCCCGCCCGATCAAGGGCAGCCCGTGTGGGCCAAGATTTGAGACGACGTGACGGAACGACGCCATCAGGTGATCGATCAGCGGCCCGGCCTGGGCCAGGTCGTTGTCGAAGGGCGTCGGCTCGTCCAAAATCGTCCAGTCGCCGGTCTCCTTGATGTAGCACGCCACGCCGACGATCAACCAGAGCGGATCGTCGTTGAACCCGGCGCCAAGGCCGTGGTTACCCCGCTTGGTCAGCGGCTGGTATTGGTGATAGGCAGAGCCGTCCGCGAACTGCGTGGAAGCCAGGTCGATGATGCGCTGCCGAGACCGGTCTGGCTCCATGGCCACGATGCCCAGCAGATCCTGGTTCGAGTCACGAAACCCCATGCCCCGCCCGATGCCCGTCTCGAAGAAGCTGGCCGAGCGCGACAAGTTGAATGTGGTCATGCACTGGTAGGGGTTCCAAGCGTTGACGGCGCGGTCGAACCGGGCGTCCCCCGAGTGCACGACGAACCCCGACAGCTTGGCATCCCAGAAGCGCCGCAAGCCGGCCAAGGCGGCCTCAAACTGGGCCGATGTGGCAAAGCGGGCCATCAGGTCGCGGGCGGGCGCCTTGTTTACGATGCCTGTGACCGGACCGGGCATTGGCCGGTTCGTGCTGATCAGGGCGGGGGTGGGGGTTTCCCACTTGTCGTCGGACGGGTTTTCAACATAGCCAAGGCCGAAGATGATGTCGCGGCTGGCGCCGGGGGCCAGCGTCACCTCAATCTGGTGCGACCCAATCGGGTACCACCCGGACGCCACCGAACGGGTCGATTGGCCCTGCTGCGGCACAACCGCCTGGCCGAGGATCCGGCCTTTGCCGATGAATGCGTCACGATCGGTGTCAAAGCCCACGATGGGCGAGTTCGTCCAGAAAACGGCATAGTGGTTGCGGCGCTCGCGGTACTCCGTCTTGTGGTAGATGGCCGAGCCGTCGACTTCGACCTCGGCTAACGACAGATTGCGCTGGTAGTTCGTCTGGTCGTCTAGCGCATCCCACAGGCAGAACTCGACGTAGCTGAACAGGCTGATCGTTTTGGTCTGCCGACTGGTGTTCGTCACGACCGCCCGGCTGATTTCGGCGGTCGTGCCTTGTGGCACCAGAGTTGTGGTGGTCACCGACACACCGCCCCTGGCCCCGGTGACGGTGGTGTGGCCGAGGCCGTGGCGGCATTCGAAGCTATCCAGCGGAACGCGGCACGGCGCAAAGCTCGGGCTCCAGACGTCCATGCCGTCGCGAACAAACAGATACCGGCCGTTTTCGCCCGTCGGGATGTCGTTGTAGCGAAACCTTGTCAGACGCCGCAACCGGGCGTCCTCAAAGAAGCAGTAACCACCTTGGGTGTGGCTGATCAGCGAATAGAAGCCGTCACTTCCGAGATAGTTGATCCAGGGCTCCGGAGTGTCGGGGGTGTCGATGACGTATTCGCGGGCTTCATCGTCGAAATGTCCATACTGCATTGCCAGACCTCCTCGTCCATTGAGTTGACATTAGCAGAGTTTGTGGAATCGCTCTCACTCCGGGGCGGCCGGTGTGCCACAATGGTGGCGTGGCACTAATCGTCATTGACGCCAGATCGCCCGCCGAGTACGCGATGGGGCACCTGCGGGGCGCCGTCAACATCGACCGTCACAGCCCCGGACTGGACGACCGTCTGAGCCTGTTGAACCCGGCCGATACCTACGTCGTCTACTGCAACGGCGGCCACCGGGCCGGTCAGTTGCGGGAACATCTGGAGAATCTCGGCTGTTACCTGGCTGACAGCTACGGCATCCGGGCC
>WRFI01000050.1 GCA_009778875.1 Propionibacteriaceae bacterium
CCCCTCTGGGGAGGGGTGGCGGCGGAGCCGACGGGGTGGTCCCGCGAGGGGTGCAGCGCCAGAGCCACGGAAAATTCCCCTCTGGGGAGGGGTGGCAGTCGCGAAGCGACTGACGGGGTGGTCACCGGATGCGCGCGGTGTTCTCGGCGATGTTGATGATGGCGACGGAGATCTCCATGCCTATGCGGTAGATGATGATCAGCAACAGCCAAACGGCCGCACCGATGATGAGGTACAGGAAGCCCACTCCGACGGATTCCGTGAACGTGATAATGGTTCCGACGAGCCAACTGATGGCGGTGACCACGGCGATGAAGACGAACAGGAAGCGCACGACAGACGGTGTCACATAGGACTTGAACGACAGATCGAACAACCGGGCGAAGAATCCTTTCGACTGATTGGGGGCGGGCATGCCGGACATTGGGTACCCCGGGGCCATGGGCATCCCGTAAGCCGCATAGGTTGGCTGCTGGGCTCCGTACGTGGGCGCGGCCTGTTGGTAGGCGGCGTTTTGTGGTATGAAGGCGGTGTTGTCGGCGGAAGGGTCTGTGGGAGGTAGAGTCATTTTTTCTCCAAATCATCAGTGATCGGGCAGTTCCAGATCTGTGCCCACAACAATATCGCTTACACGGGTGGCGGCGGAGCCGACGGGGTGGCCCTTTCAATTCCCCTCTGGGGAGGGGTGGCGGCGGAGCCGACGGGGTGGTCTCCCAAGCAGGTGCAGCGCCACAACCGGGGCGGTCCGTCACCCTTTTTGTGCTGACGCGGACGCTTCGCGTCCTTGTCGTCGAAGTTTGGTGGTGACGCTGGGCGGGTGGTCACCTGGCTGGCTGGCCTGACCGTCGTGGTTGCGGCTGGCTGCCGGGAACGGGGGTGGCTGGGTTGGCCGGTTTCGGGGTTCCAGACGTCAGGATGAGGAGATAACCCCGCAAAACCTCCCCGCCAATGGCCTTACCTGGCACGGTTGTTGGACTTAGCACGGGTTTGACCCGGTTTTCGTGTAGGTAAGTCCGGCAACCGTCGCTCCGGACGGGCAGATCAGCCGAGGTTTGCGGAGTTATCACCGGCGACGGGCTTCGAGGCCAACCAGGACGACGACATACCACCCACGCCACCTCCTGAAGCCTCAAAATTCCCCTCTGGGGTGGCAGTCGCGAAGCGACTGACGGGGTGGTCCGCGGGAAACGCAGTGTTTGGGTCGGCGGGGCTTGGGGCGGTGTTGTCTGGTTGTGGCCGGGTTTGGTGCCCGCCCAACCGGCAGTAACCGACAGGTTGTTGCGGGCGGAGCGTCCCCGCACCCAGGTGTATGTCCACATGGGTGTTGACACTTTGAACACCAAACAAGGTGTCGTGCGGGTGGAGAAACTCGGCCCGGCGCTGGTGTCCCAGCTGGGCCAAATCCTGGGCAACTCCCAAATCAAGCTGGCCCCCGTCATCCATGTGGGCGGCGCTGAGCGTCCGCTGGACGGCTATGAGATACCGGATCGTTTGGCCGAGCAGGTTGTGTTGCGTGACCGGTACGAGGTGTTCCCGTACTCGTCGCGGGAAGCCCGCGGCCTGGATTTGGACCACACCGCCGCCTGGCGTCCCGGCCGGGCCGGCCAAACCAGGGCATCGAACCTGGGGCCACTGTCTAGGCGGGCGCACCGAGCCAAAACCCATTGCGGCTGGCAACTGGCCCAGCCCACCCCCGGGGTTTTCCAGTGGACCACCCGATGGGGACAGGTCTTCACCGTCGACCCTAACGGCACCCACCCCTACCACAACCGCCAATGAAGGCTGGACGGCAACGCGGAAGCGCGAACCGTCGCCTCGTGTTACACTCCCGAGCGAATGATGACCTGACGCGATTTAGCTGGCCAGTTGCGCTGCGGTGTGTTGGTTGGCCAGTTTCTGATCGAATGTCCACAGTGGGGTCATCTGCGCGTCTGCGGCCTTTTCGGCCAGGTAGCAGTCGGACAGCGACAGCTTCGGATGTGCCGCCCAAAGGTTCATCGCCGAACGGAAGACGGCAAAGTTGCCGATCAGCGTCGGCATCTCAAGGACGGCGCCAACAACGCGCGCGCAGTCACTTCTGGAAACCTGGTAGTAGCGGTTTAGGGCAAAAACTGTTTCAATCAGCGCCTGATCGTCCACCGCGACGGGGCGCGCCGGATCGTTCAGCAGGCGACAGGCCACAGCATGCTGGTCCGGCACATCCGCTCTTATCAAACGCAGAAGGATGTTCGTGTCAACGCTGGCGCTCATACGTGTGGCTCGCGCGTCTCGTAGAAGGCGGTGGCGTCCAGCAACGGCGGGATGTCTGGATCGATCAAACCGTTCGCCAGCTGCACGATAGCGTCGATTTGCTGCTGAACTTCCGCTCGGGTAGGCGCCACCTCAGCGATCCGATCCCACTGCTCAATGCCTTGGATGACGCCGACCCGCTTGCCGTGGCGGGTGAGAAAGACGGGCTGGCGCCGCATCCGGGCCGTGTCGAGGACATCACCAAGGCGCGACCGGGCTTGCGATACGGTCATCTCGATTGTCATGTCACCTATCCTAAGTTATGTGGCTATTTTGTACAAATTAGCCATACATGCACTGACTGCATGAAATTTCAGGTAGTTGAAAAGGTCATGCACTGGTTTGTGCATCGTTGCTTGTCCAGCCCGCATTCCTAGGCCTTCTGGTCAGAAGTCCCACTCGTGGTCCTCGTCGAGCAAGGCAGCAGTGGTCTCCTGAACGGTGCGCAGATCCTTGAACGGCGAAGAGTCTGCCAGTCTGATGACGGACTCCAGTCCCATGGACAGTTCCTGCATGTTGTTGGTGGCAAGGGCGTTGTCGATCACACCGAAGAATGCCTGGAAGTTCTCTGCCCGCTCATCGAACGTCTTGTCCAGGTAGTCCCGGAGGAAGGCTGTTTGCGCTTCGATCTTGGCGACGGCGATGTCTCGCTCAGCGGCGATGCCCATCCGCTTTGTTATCTGCGCCTCTTCGAACTTACGCACCTCACCTGCCATGAGAACCAGATCGCGCACGGCGCCAACCACTTGCTGGGGGGTTGTGATTGGTCCGCTGGTGATGTCCCCGACTCTCGCTATGACTTTGTCGGAGAAGGCGTCTTCATCCTGGTACTCAGCATCATCGATGACCTGCGCATCGGGTTCGTCTTCAGCCAAGTTATCGTCTGTGACGGCCAGGTCGCGCCGTGCCCCCTGCAGACGCTCATGGGCCGCGTCTGCCGCCTTATCGATGATGTCGCCGCCGAACTCCAGGGCAAGTTGCCTGAGCATGCTGGCGTATTCCGGATTCATCGCTATACCTCCGTGTTTAGTACTGTCTTGACTTTGGTGGTGATGGTCAGGCTCTCATCAGAGAGGTCTCCATCGTCGTTGAAGAGGCGTGTCTGAGCCAATTCAACCATGGTCTTGACGAAGCGGCCACACTCGTTGAACACGGTGGCGTGGCTCTCCTCGTTGGCATCGAATACTGGCACAAGCGCCTCCAGTTCGTCCAAGCATGGCACCAATCGGGTCTTCAATTCCTCGGTGACGGTGGCGAGCTCATCGACCCGCCGGGAGATGCCATTCATGACGACCCAGGAGTTCTCCAGGTTCGCGACGGCCAGCGCCGTATCCTTCTCGAAGTTCTTCGCTTGGGTGAGCTTCTTCGCATAGTGGGTGGAGACGATGATTCCGGCTGCCAGAATCGCAACACCTGCCGTGGCGCCAGCGGTTATGCCTGTCAAGACCACCGCACCCGCCGCCATGCCGCCGCCGCCGGCCGCGATGCTCCCGCCGCCGAGCCAGGCGAGTATCGCGTTGGTTGCCGCCGCCCCGCTCAGCGTCGAGATTGCGGTACCGGTGGACGCCGTGGCAAAAGCACCTACGGCACCGGTCACCAGCGCCGGAGTGCCCATGACGGCAACAGCGCCAAGCACGCCCGTGGCTGCCGTGGCCCGCAGGGTTTCGGCGACGGTCATGTCAAGAGCCCCCATCGACTCGTACGTCTGCGTGTCGACGCCGATGCCGGCGAGCAATTCATATTCCTTGATCTTGTTTTGCTGTTTCAGAGCCGCAAGAATTTCCAGGAAACGGCCTAGCGTCTCATGGAGGGTGACAAGGCGGAAAGCGCCGAACTCTTCAATGTGTGTGTTCAACTCGACCCGATGCGTGTCGGTCAGCGCCTCTGCAGCGTCGGCGTATTCTTCGCAGATGGTTTCAATGTGCTTGGCAGCGCTGCGGTCCTGGATGCCCTGCACGCCGATTGCTGTCTTGCCGATCTTGGCCGACGTCCGGCCGAGAGCCTTGAAGGTTTCGGCATCGACGCCTGCTGCGGCGCCCTTGACGTGCTGAGCAGCCCGGCTCACCCCGCCGCCGTAGTCGACGCTGGCCACCTTTTTGCCAACTCCGACGATGGCCGACCGGGCCGCATCGGCGGCAGCCGCCAGATCACCAGGCTTTGTTGTGGTGACGGTGTCCTTGGTTCTCCTGAGAAAAGCCGCCGCCCGTCCGGCAGCTATCTTGGCGTCATCAATCCCAAGTTTTCCGTCGCCGGACAAGTCCAGGTGTTGGCGGATCGACTTGGCTTGGGACCAAATCTTGGAAGAGAGGGTTGATGTGTCAACCCCTTCTTCTTCAGCTTTCTTCGTGGCGTATTGCTTGAGGTCGAAATCCGCGAAGTCGCGTGCGATCATCTCGTGGAAGGCCTCTTTGGCCGCTTGGTAACGATCAGCTGGCGAGAGGTCGACGATCTCCGCCGCCCCCTGTTCGATCGGCTCTTCAGCGCTGGGCTTCATTGCACTCCTTACTCCGCATTCGAGCGTCGCTCGTTCCCCACTACACTATATGCCCACCGCTTCGGGTCTGTTTGCCCCCTGGTGAGGGGATGGGACGAGTTGCCTTTGGCTGACCGCCCCACGTCGTCGCAAACCATCCTGGATGATCTGCGAGGCGAAAGATGAGGGCCTACGTCGATACCTCGGCGGCGGCCAAACTGCTGCAACGGGAAAGTGAGTCGGCACAGATGCAGCGCTTCGCGAATCGCGAGGATGTGGAACTCGTCAGCACGCTGCTACTTGAGACGGAGTTGCGTCGCTTCGCCTCGCGGAGCATGATCAGCCAGACTGCGGTGAGCGATGTGCTCGAAGGGGTGTCGCTGTTTGGGTTCGAGGAATCCGATTTCAAAGCCGCCGGCTTGCTACCCGGCGAAACACTGCGGAGCCTCGACGCGTTGCATATTCAAGGGGCCATCGCCCTTGGCGCCGACTGTATGGTGGCATACGATACGAGGCTGGCAGACGCATGCGCCGGTGACGGGCGTTGAGTGTCGCCAACTGCAAGCCCTGGGTTTGGGCGGTGCCGGCAATCAGGTAGCCGCCCAGCCCAATGCCGCCGTGGCTTTGCCGGTACAGGCGCATCAGTGCTCCAGCCTGACGGGCTATCAGCTCCATCAACTTTTCACCTGCCACATCGTGTCCAGGTGGGCTTGCCGGCCATCCGGCTGCCTGGACAGTGGCATTGCACCAAGTTCATTCAGCCAGTTTGCGCATGAGTCGCGAACCCCGTCCACGGTTCTCAACGCCTTCTCGATGGCCCGAGTCGTCGGGCGAAGAAATCGGGAGAGCTGGCCGAGCACTCGCAATTGGGCAACAACCTCGTCCTGTGACGGCACACTCATCATGCTGATAGGCAGCAGTACATCACGCAACTGGGCCGGTACATCTGCCGTTGGATCGAACTGCGGGTATTCCTCGCTGATACGCCGCAACAAGGTGAGTGTTTGGTCCCATTTTGCTGCCAGGGCTGAACTGGATGCATCCAGGGCCGTCACAACCCCCTCCGCCTGGCTTCGAAACCTGGCGAGCTCGGCATTCATATGCTTGCCCTGAAGATTGTCAGCGTTGATGGTGCCGACAAGATCAGCCATCGCCTGAAACGTGTCACCAAACTCCCGGACGGCTTCGTCAAGCTCGCCCTGTCGGCCTCGGATTTCCGCCAGATGGTCGATCAGCCCAGGTGCGTCATCATCGTCCACCACGTCAACCGGCACGGGAGTGGAAATGCGCTCGCGCGATGTGATGGTTTCGTGTAGGCGTTGTGCGAGGCGCTGAAGCTCAGTGCGATAGCCGGCGCTCATCGGATCGAGGTCGCCCAGAGCTGTGCCGTCCTCGTATTGGTGTCTGGCGATCAACCGCATCACAGGATCGTCGTCCTGAACGATCTGCTTGCCGTCTATTGGCACCCAGATAAGCGGAAGTAACAGACCGTCATCGTGATGGCTTGCATCGAACTTGGTGATCTCGTCTCGGCAGGACTCACTGACGAGATACCTCGGCGTGATGAAGGCCAAAAGAAAACCGGTGTCTGAAATGGCATCGTCGAGGCCTGTCTCCCACCTTTGCCCCCACCGCAGCAGTTTCTCGTCGTATTCGATTCGAACGTTTCGGGCGAAAAGGAACTCATAAGTCTGGGCGAGTGCGCTGGCGAAATCCGTCATCGCATTGTTGAGGTATTCATTGTCGGCATGCACGTAGCTGACGAAGATGCGGGCATCTGGCACGACGACACCACCTTGAGGATCCGGGCGAGATCCAGCGCGCGTTGGGGGATTGACCGGCTCACGCCAGGGAACACACAATGCGTCAAAAGGCACGCCCCAGACCTTGTCGGCCAGCCTGGTCAGACGCGTTCCTGTATGTATGACATACCCGCTGCCCACACTGCCGCTCTCAAGCATGGCGACGAGTCCCCGGCCGTCATTTAGGTCGACTGAAGTGGACATTTTGATTTCGATTCCGACGCTTCTTGAGTCGGCCCTCAGCACCAAGTCCACTTCGCGGTCGCCCCGCGGAGATCGCCAGAAAAAGAGCTCGGGCGCGGCCTCTGACGTGCTTGCCATTGCCCGCAAAGCGTTGACGACATAGCTCTCCCAAACGTGCCCCATTGTGGTTGGATCAGTCAGCAGCGCGGGGTCGTGTCTGCGGAATGCCTCAACTGCAAAGGCCGAATCGACAGGGTATACCTTCGCGCGGGTGCGCGTTTGCCGAGCCCCGCTCAAGGCCAGGTTGGGCAAGAACCACACCAGGAAGCGCCGTTCTAGGACGTCGAGATACCGGTCCACTGTGCGAACATCGATCCCCAATTCGGAGGCCATCTTGGTGACATTGATCACATTCCCGGTTCGCAAGAGGCAGGCGTCGAGTACGCGTTGTGCGGTACCACTGTCGAAGCGCTCATCGGGCAGTACGTCATCGGTCAGAATGCTTGCTGACATGTCTCGCACCCAGCGGTCTCTTGCCGATTGAGCAAGTTGACTCAATACAAGATTGGGCATCCCGCCTCGTAGCATGCGCTCGTGCATGTCGGCGTCGTCGGCAGCGTGTCGCTCCAGCGTCGGGGGTTCTCCAAGCAGCTGGTCTATTGTCACGTCAGCGGCATCCTGCACGCGGTCTATCTCTGCCTGCGTGAATGGAAACAGCGTCCAAGTCTCGGCACGACCGGCGAGCGGATCACTGCCCCCCAGGCCGGTCCTGGCGATAGATGCAGATCCAGTCAGAAGATAGCTTCGGACGCTGCCGACCTCGTCTACCAGTGCCTTGAGTTCGAGAGGAAGATCGGGCAGCAATTGGGCCTCATCAATGATGACTCGGGGAGCCAGACTCCTGAGCCAACCGGGCAAGTCAGCCTTTGCTGTGCGCAGCGTGCGTTGATCAGCCAGCGACACGTATTCGTCGTAGTATCCGGCGTCTCGCATATGCTGGGCGACCGTTGTCTTCCCGACGGTGCGCGCGCCGTGGAGTACCTTGACGCGCACGCCGCCAGAAGGAACCAGATGTGGCTCAACCATTCGCGGAATGTACATATATTCAGACTACATGAAAATACATGCACTGACTGCATGAAATTACAGGTAGTTGTAAAGTTCCTGCACTGGTTGGTGCATCGGTGCTTGTCACACGTCCGTGTAGCGGTCGTAGTATTCGCGCAGGCGGTTCAGTACCGTCGCTTTTAGCACCGCTCTGGCGTTGTCTGGGGCGAAGGGGCTCACCGGGGGCAGGATTCTCGTCACCGATGTGCCGGTCAGCGGGATCGCACCGTCCCTGAAGGCTGCCTCCATGAACGCCCGGGTTTCTTCCGGATTCAGGTGCTGCTCGGCGATTATGGCGTCCAACTCCTTGGCCTTGGCCTCCGCGATGTATTTGCCCCAGGCGGTGTCGACGTTCGCGCCCGGAGTCAGCGTGGCGATGAACTGGTCTATCAGGTCCTTCTTCGAGCGCAGGTTCGGGTTGGAGGCCACTGCCTTGTCGATCGCAACCGGGATGTCTTTATCCGTTTGGTTGTCGTCGTGGTACTTCTGCACCAACGCCAGGATGGCCGGCAGGTCGATTGCCACCTGCTTGACCAGTTCGATCTCGAAAACCAGGTCGTCGTTGATGTTTTCCGCGTCGGCCGCCCTCGCTGGTCTCAACTCGTCGTAAATGTCTAGGTAGTTGCCGCGGTAGTCGCTCTCCACCCGATCGGGCAGCACACGCGCCGCCTCGTCAAACTCGTCGAACGACGCCAAAATGTTGACCAGCCGCAGTATCGCCCCGAACAAGACGACGAACCCTTTCTTGTCGTCCCACATCTCACCGACGGGGAACCGCTGCAGCAGTTCCGTGATCTTGGCCAGGTAGTCGGCATAGTAGTCGGCGTACGGCTTGAGGACGACGAGCCCGGACGCCTCCCTGTCGCCGAACAGCGCGATCGAGTCTTGCACCGCCTGCTCCAGG
Source organism: Propionibacteriaceae bacterium (assembly GCA_009778875.1). Taxonomy (GTDB): domain Bacteria; phylum Actinomycetota; class Actinomycetes; order Propionibacteriales; family Propionibacteriaceae; genus WRGV01. The sequence continues at coordinate 8,759 of WRFI01000050.1, forward strand.
TTGCGGAAGCAGACGATCTGGCCGAACGTCTTCACCGAGTTCAGTATCCGGTTCGTCCTTGAGAACGCCTGGATCAGCCCGTGGTAGCGCAGTTTCTTGTCGACCCACAGGGTGTTCAGCGTCTTCGCGTCGAACCCCGTCAGGAACATGTTCACCACGATCAGCAGGTCCAGCTCGCGGTTCTCCAGCCTTGTCGCCACGTCCCTGAAATAGCGGCTGAAACCGTCGCCGGACGTGTCGCAGTTCGTGCCGAACATCGCGTTGTAGTCGGCCATCGCGTTGTCGAGGAATTCCCTGGAGGACGCGTCGAGGCCGGACGTCTCGAAGTCCTCCTCGGCCAGAATGCCGTCCTGCTCTTCCTCGTTGACGGCGAAACTGTAGATGACGGCCACCTTCAGCCCGTGCTCGCGCTTCGCGAATTCCGCGTAGTAGGCCTTCGCCGCCTGGATGGACGCCGTCGCCAGGATCGAGTTGAACCCGTCCACCCGGCGGTCCTTGACCCGCATCGACGCGCCCCGTTTCGTCTTTACCGCGTAATGCTCGATGATGTAGTCGACGATTCCGGCGATGCGCGGCGGCGCCAGCAGGGCGCGCTCACGGTCGATGTCTTCGACCTGCTCGTCTGCGACCCAGTCGGCCTCCCGCGCCGTGCGCATGTAGTCGATTTTGAACGGCAACACCGTCTTGTCCCTGACGGCGTCGACGATCGTGTAGCTGTGCAACTGCCTGCCGAAGGCCTGCTCCGTCGTCCGGAACTGCGGGTCGCGCCCCACCCCGGCATTGCGGGCAAAGATCGGCGTGCCCGTGAACCCGAACAGGTGATAGTTCTTGAACGCCTTGGTGATCGCCTGGTGCATGCCCCCGAACTGTGAGCGGTGGCACTCGTCGAAGATGATGGCCACATGCTGGGCGTATACCGGGTGGGTTGGGTTCTGCTTGATGAAGATGGACAGCTTCTGGATCGTCGTCACCACGATGCGGGCCTTGGGGTCGTTCAGACGCTCCGTCAACTGACGGGTTGAGGTCGTGCCCGACACCGCGTCCTTCTGGTACTGGTTGAAGTCGCGCATCGTCTTGACGTCCAGGTCCTGACGGTCGACGACGAACAGCACCTTGTTCAAGAACCCGAAATCGGTGGCCAACTGGGCCGTCTTGAAACTGGTCAGCGTCTTGCCCGAACCGGTGGTGTGCCAGATGTAGCCGCCCGCCTCGGTGGTGCCCATGCGCTTGTAGTTGGTGGCGATGACGATCTGGTTCAGGATTCTTTCCGTCGCCACAATTTGGTAAGGACGCATCACCATCAGCTCGTTGTCGGCGTTGAACACGCAATAGCGCGTCAGCAGTGCCAGCAGCGTGTGCTTCGCGAAAAACGTCCGCGAAAAGTCCGTCAGGTCCATGATTGGACGATTCTTGGCGTCGGCCCACCACATCGTGAACTCGAACGTGTCGCCCACCCGGCGGCCCGCCCTCTCGGGGTTGACGTGCCGCAGCCTGGTCGTGTTCGCGTAATACTTCGTGTGGGTGCCGTTGCTGATGACGAATATCTGCACCCACTCGAACAGTCCGGCGCCCGCCCAGAAGCTCTCCCGCTGATACCGGTTGATCTGGTTGAACGCCTCTTGCAGCGCCACA
>WRFI01000051.1 GCA_009778875.1 Propionibacteriaceae bacterium
CCCCCACCCATCAGGAGGGCGGCGCCCAACGCGGCCGCAATGACACCATTGCGGGCCTTCTTTAGATCTGTTCGCATCTCGATTCCTTTCAATTGATTGCGAATTAGAGCCAAGCCGGTTGCTTAACCCTCTTTTGGGCACCTAGATGCCCTTGTGGATTCGGTGTCATTTGCCTACCCCCACAAACTTGGTCGTGACATACGTCACGTTGACGGCCACCGCTGGCTGGTCGGCCGGGTCAGGCCCGACCGCCACAGACCACGGCGCCTGATTCGAGGTCACCAGCTGACCGAGCCCGTTTGTGCCCGTCGCGCTGGCCTCGGTGTAGTACTGGCCGGCGGCCCCCTTAAAGGTGGCCACCAGGCACCAGGCCTGGCTGCCCGGCGTCCCCACGGGGCGCGGATCCTTGATCGGGGCGACGGCCACCGTCCCCCCTGTACCGTTGGGTTGCACCTGGCCAGGGTTGGCACCCACCCCGCACCCGGCGGCGCCTTGCGGGAAGATCTCGATATCGGTCTGGCTCAGGAAACTGACTGGTGGCACGTCGTCCAGGCTGATCTGGTAGTCAAGACCGTTCGTGCCAGACGTCATCCAGTTGACTGTGAAGCCGATGGCCAGCGCCTGACTGTCCGCCGCCGCGATGGCCTGGGCGTCGGCTTTGGTCAGACTGAACCCCTCGGTCTGGCCGGGGCCGATTGCGACATCGGCCGGCGCACCGTCTCGCTGCACCGAAAAGCCGGTGACGTCGGTTTGCGCCGCCAGCGTGGTGTGAGCGCTGTTCACCCACAGCGCCATCGTCGCACCGTGGGCACCCAGGGCGAGGCCCAGGCCGACCACCAGCCACGGCACCAGGCCGGTGGCCAGCGCGCGACCGCGCCGCTCAGGCATGGCGCGCCGGGCCGTGGTGGTGACGTACGCTTCGGGCGACGATTCGGCCGCCCGGCGGGCTCGGGGATAGTTCACGGTACTCACCCCCTGACCTGGTTCGCTGTGATGGTGATGGTGCCGAGGCTCAACGGTTGGACCGTGGCCTGCGAGGCCGGGTCGACGTAGAGGCTCACGCCGCCGGGCATGGTCACGGTGATAATGACGTGCCAGGTCTGCGGGCTGGCCGACACTAGCGCGAACGACGGCACCTCCTCGCCCAGTGCTGCGGTGCCAGCGTCCGGCACCACCTGATGCTGGTTGGCGTCAGTGATGAACCACGCGGCCGCCGCGTCGGGCGGCAGACCGTCCCAGTCAACGGTGATGGCCACGTCAAGGTTGTCCCCCGTGAACGTCGTGCCGATCGGCTGATCGATCACCAACTGGTCGCGGTCGCCAAGCGAGGCAGCGGCCAGTGAGGCGACCCCCGTTCCGGATGTGCCCAAGGTGGGGCTGCTCCACGTCAACACGCCGAGTGTGACGTCAAGGTCGCCGGCGATTATCACGCCACGCAGCGGGGCGTCATCTGTGAACATGGCGTAGGTCACAGAGCCGAATAGACAGGCTGTGATCGCCACGATGATTCCCCCGAGGCGCCAGGCAAGCTGTTTGATTTTCATTGTGGTGTCACCTCCCCCCAGGACTGCGGGTATGCCAGAAGAGCCGATGCTGTGAAGTAGCGCTTCATCGACTGGTTGGGTGTCCTGCTGTCCTTTCTCACTTTGTCCTCCCCAAACTGTTGTTTCCCATCCAGACCGTGTACAACTGGCTCCCTTGTCTGGCTGGTGTCGCAAGAATACCCGAAGCCGTATCGAATTCAAGGGGTACAAGGCGTTGGAATCAAATCCTGACAACCCAAAACGCGGCGATGCCCCAGGACTGGCCTGGGGCATCGCCGCGTTTGTTGATTGGTCAGGTTTTAATACATGTCGTCCATGCCGCCACCGCCAGCCGGGGCGGCCGGAGCCGGCTCAGGTTTGTCGGCGATGACCGCCTCAGTCGTCAGGAACAACCCGGCGATCGACGCGGCGTTTTGAAGGGCCGAGCGCGTCACTTTGGCCGGGTCGATGATGCCAGCCTTGACCATGTCGACGTACACTCCGGTGGCGGCGTCCAGGCCCTGCCCGGCCGGCAGGCCGGAGACCTTCTCGGCCACCACGCCGCCCTCCAGGCCGGCGTTGATGGCGATCTGCTTCAGCGGCGCCTGGGCCGCGGTGAACACGATCTGCGCGCCGATTGCCTCGTCGCCGCTGACCTTGAGTTTGGCCGTCTTGGCGGCCTGCAGCAGGGCCACGCCACCGCCGGGCAGGATGCCTTCCTCGACGGCCGCCTTGGCGTTGCGCACGGCGTCTTCGATGCGGTGCTTGCGCTCTTTCAGCTCGACCTCGGTGGCGGCCCCGACCTTGATGACAGCCACGCCGCCGGCCAGCTTGGCCAGGCGTTCCTGCAGCTTCTCTTTGTCGTAGTCAGAATCAGAATTGTCGATCTCGGTGCGAATCTGCTTGACCCGCCCGGCGATCTGGTCCTTGTCGCCGGCGCCCTCGATGATGGTGCACTCGTCCTTCGAGACGACCACGCTGCGCGCCTTGCCCAGAAGCGACAGATCGGCGTTCTCGAGGCTGAGCCCAACCTCCTCGCTGATGACCTGGCCGCCCGTCAGAATGGCGATGTCGGTCAGCATGGCCTTGCGGCGGTCGCCGAAGCCCGGCGCCTTGACGGCCACGGACTTGAACGTCCCGCGAATCTTGTTCAAGATCAGCCCGGCCAGGGCCTCGCCTTCCACGTCCTCGGCGATCACCAGCAGCGCCTGGCCCGTCGGCATGACCTTCTCGAGCAGCGGCAGCAACTCTTTGAGAGAAGAGATCTTCGAGTTCATGATCAGGATGTAGGGGTTGTCGAGAACCGCCTCCATGCGTTCGGTGTCGGTGACGAAGTACGCGCTGATGTAGCCCTTGTCGAACCGCATGCCCTCGGTCAGCTCGAGATCCAGGCCGAAGGTGTTCGACTCCTCGACCGTGATGACGCCCTCTTTGCCAACCTTGTCCATGGCGTCGGCGATGATTTCGCCGACGGTCGTGTCGGCCGCCGAGATGGACGCCGTCTGGGCGATCTGCTCTTTGGTGTCGACGTCGATGGCCATGGCCGACAGTTCGTCGCTGATGGCCTTGACGGCCTTCTCGATGCCGCGCTTCAGTTCGATCGGGTTGGCGCCGGCCGTCACGTTGCGCAGGCCCTCGCGCACCATCGCCTGGGCGATGACCGTGGCGGTCGTGGTGCCGTCACCGGCTACGTCGTCGGTCTTCTTGGCGACCTCCTTGACCAGCTCGGCGCCGATCTTCTGGAAGGGGTCGGCCAACTCGATCTCCTTGGCGATCGAGACGCCGTCATTGGTGATGGTGGGAGCGCCCCAGGACTTCTCCAAGACGACGTTGCGGCCCTTGGGGCCAAGCGTCACCTTGACGGCGTCGGCCAGGACGTTCATGCCGTCTTCAAGCGCCTTGCGGGCGGCCGAATCGAACTCAATCAGCTTTGTCATTGCAGATAACCTCATGCGGTTGGTGCGGGGTGTTTGCCCCGCGACGGTCTGGGCATCAAAGCGGCCCGTTCTGGCCCGCTTGATAGCACTCGGGGTGCCCGAGTGCTAACCACAAAATTAGCACTCTACGGGGTCGAGTGCAAGCGTGGCGTCACAGTGCGCGGGCCACCGCAGCGGTGAACTGGGCGTACCGGTCAAGCTCTTCGTTGACCGGTACGACGACTTTCGCCCTCGCCACCTGCGCAATGCAATTCTGCAGCGCACCCCGGGCCTGGGCCGCCCGCCGGGCAGCCGCCGCCGACACCAACAGGTGGCACACCAGGGCCAACAGCAGGCCCAGGACGATGCCTGCCACGATCAGCATAAACGTCCATTTGACACCCCGCCAGCTCGGCACGGTAAACGCCAGGAGCCCGCTGAGCAGCGCCCACACGATGGCCGCCACCACAACGCCGATCAGAACCCACTGCACAACCCGAATCGCCCGCCACCACCGCATCGGTTGCCCGGCGCCCAGATCGACGGCGCCCATCGCCGAATCGACATCACGCGGCAGATCCTCCCGGGACGCGGTGGCCGCCCGCTTGACGGCGTCAACCCAACCCGGGGCCAAGCCGGACGAGACCTCGTCGGCCAGATCGCGGAGTGCGGCGTCGACCTGGGCACCGGCCACGGCGCCGTCCAAGCCGGCCCGAACCGGCCCACCGACGGAGGTCTGCCAGGCCCGCAGCGGGTCGGTTTTCAGCTTGTTGATCCAAGACACGAGCGGCCAACCCGTCGCCTCGGCGCCATGCTGCCGCGTCGTCTTGTCGACCGCCGACACCACCTGCGGGACGCCCGCCGCCGCCGACAGGGCCCCCACCAGCCGGGCTTCGGCCTCGTCGCTGACCAGCCGCCGGCGTTGACGGGTGACGTCGCCCAGCATGGCGTGCGCGGCGTGGCTGACGTCGACCGACAGGCGCTGGGCCGCCGCCCGCTTGCTGGCCACCAGATCCGCCACCAGGGTGCGCAGATCGTCCACGCCCTGGCCCGTCAGCGCCGATGTGGCCATCAGCCTGGTCTTAGCCAAGCCGTCGTCGTCGAGCAGTTTGCGCAGGTCGGCGAGCGTCGACTTCAGATCGGCCGCCGACAAGACGTCCGAATGGTTCAACACCACCACCATGACGTCCGCATAGTCCGCCAACGGCCGCAGGTAGCGGTTGTGGACGGCCGCATCGGCGTACTTCTGCGGGTCGAGCACCCAGATCAGCCCGTCCACCAGGCGCACCAGGCGATCGACCTCGTCGCGGTGCGCGGTGGCGGTGGAGTCGTGGTCGGGCAGGTCGAGCAACACCAGGCCGTCCAGGCGTTCCTCGCCGTCCCGGACCGGGTGACGCTGCGCCACGTCCAACCAGCCGAGCAACTCGTTCGGCATCTGGTCTCCCCAACAGGCAGCCATCGCGGCGGCGGTGGTCGGGCGACGCACCCCCGAGGTGGCCAGTTGCGTGCCGGACATGGCGTTGAACAGGCTGGACTTCCCCGAACCGGTGGCCCCGCCCAATGCCACAACCGTGTTCGCCCCCGAGAAGGCCAGGCGCCGGTCCACCTGCGTGGCCACGCGCTTGGCTTCCGCCACGGCCGCCGGGTCGCTGCGTCCGGCCCCCAGGGTGGCGGCCTCATCCAACGCCCTGACGCGGGACGCCAAGGGCGAAGGCGGCGGGGTGGTCGGGGTAAATGTCCGGGCTCTCATGATGGCGCCCCTATCGGTGCCGGGTTGCCGCGCGGATCGGGTGGCGGGGTCGGCGTCTCGTAACCGGTGGCGCGTTCCGCCCGCACCTGGTCGATGGCGGCGTCGATCATGGTGGACGCGTCGGGCGCCACACCCAGCTCGTCGAGCAGCGACAGATAGCGGGCCTGTTCGGCCGCCAGCAGGTCGTCGATGCGGGCAATCAGGTTGGCTTTCGCGGTGGCCGCCAGCTTGCGCACCGCTTCGTCCCCGAAGATCGATTCGAGCAGGCGCTGGGCCAGCACGGTGGTGCCGCCGGCCACCCCGATCTCCGCGCCGGTGATGCCGCCGGTCGACGCGAATATCACCAGCATCAGGGACGCCCCGAGGCCGTTGACACCGGCCGCCGCGATGCGGGCACCCTGGCGCTTTCCGGCACCCTCGCTGGCCACCAGGGCAAGAACATCCGACTGCCAGGCCTGAATCGAACGCTGCGCCGCGGCCGGCAGAGTGGCCGACGCCCGGGTCAGATCGTTGTGCCCCTCCAGCAGCGCCCGTCCGGTCGGCTGGGCCGCCCAGGCGGCCCCTGCCCTCTCACAGGCCTGCTCGCCGGCCTCGACGATCAGCGTCCGCAGGCCCTCCTCGGCGGCCACCTTGACCTCGGCGCCGTCTGGACGTCCCCTGATCAACGACGTCAACTTGTCGCGCAGCCAAGACACCTTCTCGTCCAGAAGACGGCCCAGCGCAGTCGACCCGACGTACTCGTGCCAGCGGGCCAGCACCTCACCGCGCAACAGGCTGCCGTCGCTGGCCTGCGCGGACACCTGGCGTCCCGCCTCGCGGAAGGCCGCCTCGACGTCGCCTTGCAGATCTTTGACGGCTGTCACCTGCTCGTCGGCGGCGTTGGCCACCAGGGCCGCCTTTTCCGCCACAGCGCCGACCGCGCCGTCGAGGGTTTGCAGCACCACCTTGCGGCGGGACGACGCGTCAGCCGCCAGGCCGGCCAGCCAGGAGCGCACCGGCGCGATGGAATCGTCAGGCAACAGGCCATCGGCGTCGACGGTGGCCTCTGGAACCGTGAAAATGGGGGTCTTGGCCAGGCCTTGGGCGTCCATGAGACGACGCAGGTCGTGTGGCACGATCTCCATCGCCGGCGGCGGCACCCGGTCGAGGATGACGGCCATGGCGGCGCTGCGGGCTTGCGCGGTGCTCAGGAACTCCCACGGCACCGCGTCGGAATAGCGGGCCGCCGAGGTCACGAAAAGCCAGAGGTCGGCGGCATCCAGCAACTGGGCGGCCAGCTCGCGGTTTTGCGAGACGATCGAATCGATATCGGGGGCGTCAAGAATGGCCAGACCGTCCGGCAGGCTCGGTTCGACGACGATGCGCAGCTGGTTGGGCCGGTCGGCCGTCCCGGTGGTGCGCACCAGCCCGGGCAGGATGCGCCCGTCCGCAAACCAGTGTTCGTCTGGCGCGCTGGTCACCAGAACCGGCGACTTGGTCGTCGGACGGATGACGCCAGCCGGGCTGATTACTCGTCCGACAAGGGAATTCACCAGCGTCGACTTGCCTGCGCCGGTCGACCCGCCGACCACCGCCAACAGTGGCGCCTCAATGTCGGCCAGACGGGGCAGGATGTAATCCTTGAGCTGGGTGGCAACCTGCGAAGCGGCAGCCCGGGCATCGTCGGCCGAGGGCAGCTGCAAAGGCAGGCGCGTGCGAACAACCTCATCGCCCAGGCGCGTCAACGCACCGGCCAGGCCCGCCGCTGTCACGCTGTCCCCTTATGCATAGCCACTATTTTGCCTCATGAGCGGTCGGACTTACGCAAGCGCTGCGGGTGTTTACGCCATCCAGGGCACCGGCGCTCCAACCGGCGCGGCCATCGGGGTGCTCAACTGGCTCTGCCGCTTGGCCGCCCGGTCGCTCAGCCAGGCCTTGAACCTGTGCCATGTGGCCGGCCCCCGGTATCGCGGCACCAGGCGCAAGCCGTCCGGCTCATCGAGGGCGATGCCGCGCAGGGCTCGGGCGTCCACCACCAGTTCGTGCTCGCGCCCCAAGGCACCGTGATCGATCGTGCCCGTCACCACGCCTTGACGCAGGTAGGCCAGCTCGGTGACGTCCGACATGAGTCGCACCGTGGCCTTGCCGATGCGCCAACCGCGCAACCACCCCGCCACCGTCAGCTTGAGACGCGACAGCAACGCCGGGTAGACGGCCGCGTCCCGGTCGCGCAGCCAGCCCATGCGCACATAGTCGTCGATACGCCAGGCGATCACGCGCTTCTGCGCCATGAACTGCCCGATCAGCCAGCCGGCCACACCGATGATCACCATCACGCCGAACATCACCAGCACTCGGTAGTCGTCCATGAATGTGGCGAGGCCGTTGAAGCACATGTGCAGCAGCGCCGCGATCAGGTAACCCGTCAGCGGGCAGATGACGCGCGCCAGCTTCGAGCGTTGCCGCAAGCCACAGATCAGGCCGAAGGCCGTCATCATGGTGAAAAGCGGATGCCCGAATGACGTGTAGACGCCGCGCATCAGCACCATCTGGCGAAGGTAGTCGTCGGCTTGCGGGCCAACCAGCAGGGAGGCCGTGCAATACACCTGGACGTAGTAGATGATGTTCTCGACGAAGGCGAACCCGGCGGCGGCTAGGCCCGACAGCCCGATCATCTGGATCACCGAGACGACGCGGCGGCGCATCGCCATCACCAGGATGAAAAGCACCGACGCCTTGCAAGCCTCTTCGACGAAGGGGGCGACGAAGACGGCGGCGGCGTTGTTGGCGATGTCGCTACCCGACGCGCCGGCCGCCAGCAGCTGCCCCATCCAGGAGTTGACGAACACGGCGAAGAAGGTGGCCGCGCAGGCGCCCCAGGCCAGTGACACCAGCTTCATGGACGGCGGCGACGGACGCCACCTGTCAACCAGCAGGAACAACAGCACATAGGCGCCCAGGGTCAGCGCCGCGTAACCGGTGACGTGGATGACACCCTGGGTGAAGGCGTCCCGTCCGAGAATCTGCGGCGGCTGCCCGGCCTGTTGCAGTTGGGACGAAATCGAGGCCGCCAGGCTGGCGTACTGAAGGAAGTACTGCACCCACAGCGAGAAGGCGCAAAAGACGGCGAAGGCCACGACCACCCACGTCCAGGGGCTGGCCGCCAGGCGGCGGAACCACTTTTGGCGGGGGTCGATCTCGGGGGCCAGACCGTTGTCGGCGCGGCGGTGGTTTTCCGGTCCGTCGGCGCGACAGCGCATGGCCAGCGAGCGCGTCCAAAGCCAAAGGGCAAGCGCCAGCGGCACACCGGCACCGGCGCCCCAAGACGCCCAAACCCACCATGGCATAGCAGACAGTTTAGCGGTCGGCGGGCTTGGGACGGGCCGTCCACACATTTCTCACACCGAACGCAAAGCCGTCCGCACCAAGGGAAAGGGACACCAGTGCACTGACTCAGACTAGAATTGACGTGGCCCGGTAGCTCAGTGGATAGAGCAGCAGCCTTCTAATCTGTCGCGCGGGGGTTCGATTCCCCCTCGGGCCGCTTGACGTTGATGACCGTGGATGGGAGTTGCGGCACAAAAGGAGCGAAGGCGGTTGCGTCGTCATCCAGGATACTTGGAAGAATTTCGGCGGCAGAGACGCCAAAAAAGTTGGCCGCGCGCAGCACCTCAAGCAGGGTCCATGTGGCCTTGCCGCTGATCTTATTACTGACCGCAGGGCCGGATATCCCAAGTATTTCCCCGAGACCGCGCCGGGTCTTGTTGTTGATGAACAGCAACGCGTTGATCGTGGCGCCGAACGCGCGGTCCGCTTCACGGTTGGAGATAGTCCTATGCATATCGGCAAGCATAGCACCGCTAGTGGTAAGGTCGATATATGCGTTTTCACAGATGGTAGAGCGTGATTTGTCAAGTCATACGCTTTTTATACTTACATACATGAGTATGCAAGGTGATGACTGCCAGGCTATTGATGTGGTTGCTCTTTGGTGAATGACCCACATTGGTGCCTCAGGGCATGGGAAACTTGTGAATGCGGGAATTGAAACACAGGTAACGCCTGCAGGTGTCAAGAGGTCTCGGCTGTCACGCCGGAATGAGAAGCCGAATCTCGTCTGCCACGACTGGCCCCATATCATGTGGCCATCGGTCAAGCGCTTGTTGTACCAGGTCAGGCTCCACGCTCTGGTGTCGCGCCACAGCATCCAGCAGCGCTTCGATGGCCACTTGAGCCCATTCCCCAGCCTTCAGCAACGACGCCGTCAAAGAGTCGGACAAAACCTTGCCACCGGTTTCGGCAAGAATGGCACTCATCAACGCACGATCAGCATCATCTACCGCACGGTCGAACACCCCAACTACCTTACTCGACGGGATCTTAACCCACCTTTACAAGCAGGATGATCAGCTGACCGTTCACCACCCACATCCAGCCCTTACTCCTCCTTGCCCCAATGGCGCTATGACTGACAACCCGTCGGCCATTAAGACGGTGCCGATCGCCCGACCCGGCCGCGCTGCAGCAAACTGCGGTCAACAGGTCTCCCGTCACGTCAAGGGCGCGTTCCGACAGCAGAGGGGCCAACCAGCACCGGATCTAGAAGCGCTGGCACAAAATCATCGTCGGTGCCCATGTAACGTGGTTTCGGCAGAAGGTCGCCGCCACTCACGTTGAGGAAACTGGCAGTCCGGACAACGTCAAGAAGTGACCAGGTGGTCTCGCCACGAAGCTTGCGTCCAACGACAGCGCCAGTGATTCCTAGAGCTGCACCTAGCTGTCGGTTGGTTAGACGCCGCTGAAAAAGGAGTGCGTTGATTGTGGCACCGAAAGCTTCATCAGCCGACCGGGTCGGAATTTTTGTTTTCACAAGGTAGATAATAGCACATACGGCCTGTTTGAGTATTAAAACCGCTAAGAGTGTAGTTATGCACAGTACATCAACCTATGCGGTGGCTCACATTACATGCCAGTTGTGCTATTGTGGCGCGGTCACAAGAAATCCCCTGTCAGATAGGCGGCAAGGTGAGCGTCCAGGTCGATGGGCTCCGGACGAAGCGCGCTGGGAGGCCGCCCCGGCAGCGCCATTGCGTCAATGTTGACCGCC
>WRFI01000052.1 GCA_009778875.1 Propionibacteriaceae bacterium
CCGTGGGGCGTCGTTCTCGTGGTATGAATACTCGCCTGCCCGTGTGCGCTATCCCTATGTGCGAGGGGTGTTACTCGAAGCGTACCGGGCAGAACGAGCCGCCGGTCGCGATCCGGTGGAGGCTTGGGGCGCGGTAGTTGAGGATGCTGGCCGCGCCACAGCCTACAAGAAATCCCGTGGGCGGGGCGGGTTCGTGCGGGCGGCCTGGGAAGAGGCTCAGGAAATCCAGGCCGCCGCGCATGTTTACACAATCAAGAAATACGGCCCTGACCGGTGCGTCGGGTTCACCCCGATTCCGGCCATGTCGATGGTTTCGTTCTGCGCCGGCACGAGGTTCTACTCGCTGATCGGCGGCACGCTGTTGAGCTTTTATGACTGGTATTGCGATCTGCCGCCGGCGTCCCCCCAGATTTGGGGTGACCAGACGGACGTCCCCGAGTCAGCGGACTGGTTCAACTCGTCCTACATCATCATGTGGGGCGCCAACCTGCCGGTGACGCGTTCGCCCGATGCGCACTTCATGACGGAAGCCCGCTACAAGGGCACCAAGGTTGTGGCCATCAGCCCGGACTACGCCGAGAACGTCAAGTTTGCCGACGACTGGCTGGCTCCCCACACCGGCACCGACGGCGCGGTGGCCCAGGCCATGGGTCACGTCATCCTGAGCGAGTTTTACCGCGACCGTCAGGTCGAGTACTTTGACGCCTACTCGCGCCAGTACACGGACGCACCCTTCCTGGTGACGCTGGTCAGGCGTGAAGACGGCACCTGGGTGCCATCGAAGTATCTGACGGCCGATCTGGTGCCGGAATTCGCCGCCGAGGCGAACGCCGCCTCCAAGCCCCTGTTCCTGGATGAAGCAACCGGTCGCCCGATCGTGCCGAACGGCACAATCGGCGATCGCTGGGGCGACGCCGGGTTGGGCAAGTGGAACCTGAGCCTGGACGGCAAGACGCCGGCCCTGACGCTGGCAGGCGTCAAGGGCGCCGGCGCGGCCGAGGTGATGCTGCCGCGCTTCGACGTGGGTGGCGACCGGGGCGACCAGATGCGCCGCGGAGTGCCCACGATGACGATCGCCGGCAAGACGGTCACAACCGTCTTTGATCTTTTGATGGCCGGCTACGGCGTGGCCAGGCCTGGCCTGCCGGGCGAGTGGCCGAAGGGCTACGACGACCCCGATGAGGTTGGCACCCCGGCCTGGGCGGAACGCCAGTCGGGTGTCCCGGCTGCCGACATCGCGCGCATCGGACGTGAGTTTGCGCGCAACGCCGAGGTCACAAAGGGACGCTCGATGATCATCCTGGGCGCCGGAACCAACCACTTCTTCCACTCCGACACGATGTACCGCACATTCATCACGATGCTGACGCTGACGGGCTGTCAGGGCGTCAACGGCGGTGGCTGGGCGCACTACGTCGGCCAGGAGAAGGCCCGGCCGATCACCGGCCAACAGCATGTCGGCTTCGCCCTCGACTGGGCGCGTCCCCCCAGGCACCAGGCGTCCACCGCCTTTTGGTACCTGCATTCCGATCAATGGCGTTACGACCTGTTCACGGCCGAAGACATCTCATCGGTGACGGGGCCCGGCACCCTCAAGGGACGCACTGTGGCTGACTGCTACGCCGAGGCCGTCCGCCTTGGCTGGACGCCTGGCCACCCGGGGTTCACCCGGAATCCGCTGGACTTGGCCGACGAGGCCAAAGCGGCGGGCGTCGAGCCCGGGCCATACGTCAAGGCTCAACTGACGTCGGGCGAACTTGCCTTCGGCGTCACGGACCCCGACAACCCGGCCGTCTTCCCACGCGTCCTGACGCTGTGGCGGGCCAACCTGTTGGGCAACACCGCCAAGGGCAGCGAGTATTTCATGCGTCACCTGCTGGGCACAGACTCGGCCGTGACGGCGCGCGAAGTGCCCGAAGGCAGGCGTCCCAGCGAGGTGGTCTGGCGCGATGAGCCTGGTATCGGCAAGCTCGACTTGGTCACCACCATCGACTTCCGCATGACGGGTTCGGCTCTGTTGTCCGACATCGTCCTGCCGGCCGCCACCTGGTACGAGAAGCAAGACATCTCCACCACCGACATGCACCCCTTCGTGCACGCCTTCAACGCGGCGATTGCGCCGCCGTGGCAGGCCCGCACCGACTGGGACGCCTTCACGGGTCTGGCCGACAAGGTGTCGGAGTTGGCGGCCAAGCACCTCGGCACGCGCACCGACATCATGCCGATCCCGCTGCTGACCGACACCCCGGACGAGTTGGCGCAGCCACACGGCGAGGTGCATGACTGGGCCAGGGGTGACGGGGCGGCGCAACCGGGCGTGACCATGCCGAAGCTGATCGTGGTGGAGCGCGACTACACGGCCATCGGCTACAAGATGCGCACGCTCGGCCCGCTGATCAGCACGCTCGGCACGTCCACCAAGGGCGTCACGGTTTCCGGCGACGACCCGGTCGAGTTCTTGTCGAAGCGCAACGGTGTACAGGTGGACGGCGTGGGCGCCGGGCGGCCCAAGATGGAAACCGACGCCCAAGTGGCCGAGGCCATCCTGGCGCTGTCGGGCACGACGAACGGGCATCAGTCGCTGGCCGGCTTCAAGTTCCTCGAGAAGCGCACGGGTCAGCCACTGGCCGACCTGGTGGGCGAAAACGCCGAGCGCCGGATCACTTTCGCGGACGCTCAGGCCGGCCCCACCCCGGTGTTCACCAGTCCGGAGTGGTCGGGCAGCGAAACCGGCGGGCGTCGCTACTCGCCCTTCTGCATCAATGTCGAGCGGCTGCGTCCCTGGGCCACCGTCACGGGACGCCAGCAGTACTTCGTCGACCACGACTGGATGGCCGAAATGGGCGAGTTGCTGCCCATCTACCGGCCCCCGCTGGATCTGCGCGGCTACGCCGGCGAACCCGAGGACGAGCCCGGGCGCAGCGTCAGCGTGCGGTACATCACGCCGCACGACAAGTGGGCCATCCACTCGTCGTACGCCGACAACCCATACATGCTGACGCTGTCGCGAGGTGGGCCGACCATCTGGATGTCCGAAGCGGACGCCGCCGCCATCGGCGTGGCGGACAACGACTGGATTGAGGCCTACAACCGCAACGGTGTGGTGGTCGCCAGGGCCGTCGTCAGCCACCGCATGCCCACCGGGACGGTGTTCATGTATCACGCCAAGGACCGCAACATCGATGTGCCGCTGACTGAGGCCAACGGCCGTCGGGGCGGCACCCACAACGCGTTGACCAGGGTGTATGTCAAGCCGACGCATCTGGTGGGCGGGTACGGGCAGCTCACCTTTGGCTTCAACTACTACGGGGCAACGGGCAATCAGCGCGACGAGATCACCCGCATCCGTCGACGCAGCCAGGAGGTGGTGTTCTGATGCGAGTCATGGCAGCGATGGCGATGGTGTTGAACCTCGACAAGTGCATCGGGTGTTCGACTTGCTCGGTGACGTGCAAGCAGACGTGGACGAACCGTGACGGCACGGATTACGTCTGGTTCAACAACGTCGAAACCAAACCTGGCGTCGGTTACCCCGGCGGCTGGGAGGATCAGGCGCAGTGGCGGGGCGGCTGGGAGCTCGACGGCTCAGGCCGTCTGCGGCTGCGGTCGGGCAATCGTCTGCGCCGGCTGGTGCGCATCTTCGCCAACCCGGAGATGCCGTCGATCGACGACTATTACGAACCGGCCACCTACGATTACGACGCGCTGCTGTCGGCTCCGGCCGGCACCCAGCCCGTCGCCCGGCCTCTGTCAGCCCACACCGGGCAACCGATGGAGATTTCCGGCGGGCCAAACTGGGACGACGATCTCGGTGGCTCGCAGCAATACGCGGCGGCCGACCCCAACTTCAGGGAGTTGGGGTCGGCTGTTCGCCTGGAATTTGAGAACACCTTCATGTTCCATCTGCCCAGGCTGTGTGAGCATTGCCTGAACCCGGCCTGCGTGGCGGCCTGCCCGTCTGGGGCCATGTACAAGCGCGAGTCGGACGGCATCGTGCTGGTCGACGAGAACCGCTGCCGGGGCTGGCGCATGTGCGTGTCGGCCTGCCCGTACAAGAAAGTGTTCTTGAACCGGCTGAGCGGCAAGGCCGAAAAATGCACCTTCTGCTTCCCCCGCATTGAGGAGGGCACGCCAACGGTGTGCTCCGAGACCTGCGTCGGCCGCATCCGCTACATCGGCGTCATGCTTTATGACTTGGACGCCGTGGAGGACGCCGCGAAGGCCGATCGGGCCAACCTGGTGGAAGCCCAGCGGGCCGTGTTCCTCGACCCCTTCGACCCGGCGGTGGTTGCGCAGGCCGAGGCGGACGGCGTCGCGCGCGACTGGATCAAGTCGGCTCAGGCGTCGCCGGTCTGGGCGCTGGCGATGAAGCACAAGGTGGCGCTGCCACTGCATCCGGAGTTCCGCACACTGCCGATGGTTTGGTACATCCCGCCGCTGTCGCCGCTGCTCGGCGCCACCACGGCGATGGGTGGCAACGCGGAAGATCCAGACGACGTGTTCCACACCATTTCGTCCTTGCGGGTGCCGGTCGATTATCTGGCGCAATTGTTCACGGCCGGCGACTCGGCCATGGTTGAGCAGGTGTTGGGCAAGTTGGCCGCCATCCGTACCCACATGCGGGCGGTCACCACCGGGGCCGACGAGCCCAGCCTGCCGGAGGGCGTCAGCGGGTCCGACCTGGAGGAGCTGTACCAGTTGCTCGGTGTCGCCAAGTTCTCGTCCCGCTTCGTCATTCCCAAGGGGCATCGCGAGGAGACGGCCGAGGTGGCGTCGTGGGTGTCGGGGTGCCCATTGGAGACACCCGATGGGCCGCTGACGCGCTCGGAGCGGGGAAGGAAGTTGCCATGAGCTTCGGTCCATTGCCGGCGGTCGACGCCCGCCCCATCACTCGGCCACGGGTGCACCGGCGTCGCGTGACCAAGTCAGCCGGACGTCGCGATGTCATGGCGCTGGCCAGCCTGCTGCTGGGCTACCCGGACGACGCCATGACCGATCTGCAGGACCAGCTGGCGGATGCCGTCGGGGGTCTGCCGGACAGCGCTGCGGCTTCCGATCTGCGGGAGTTCATGGAGTGGTTCGTCAACACCGACGCGGCCCAACGCCGCGTCGACTATGTGAAGACGTTCGATCACCGGCGGCGCAGCGCCCTGTACGTGACGTTCGCGCCGTACGGCGACAGTCGCAGCCGGGGTGACGCCTTGGCCAGTTTGCGGAAGCTCTACAACGACGCCGGTTTTTTCGAGAACGGCGACGAATTGCCCGACTATCTGCCCACCGTCCTACAGTTCGCGGCCCAGGTGAGTGAGGCCGAGGCGGATGCCGTACTGGGGCAGTCACGGGCCGGCATTGAGTCAATCCACGAGGCACTGCGAGCGCACCGCTCGCCCTACGCGTCCGTCATGCGGGCGGTCATCCGGTGTCTGCCTGCAGAGGTGCCGTCCTCGCCTCAACAGGTCGCGCCCGATCTGGAAGGAGTCCTGGCATGAGCTGGCTGTCTATCGCATTGTTCGGCGTGTGGCCGTACATCGCCTTGACAATGTTCGTCATCGGCAACATCTGGCGTTGGCGCACCGACCAGTTCGGCTGGACGACGCGCACATCCGAGCTGTCGGAGAAGAAGCTGCTGATGTGGGCATCGCCGATCTTCCATTTCGGTATGCTGGCGGTGCTGATCGGCCACCTCATGGGGTTGGTGATTCCCGAAGGCTGGATGACGTCTATCGGCGTCTCACCTGAGGCCTACCACATCATGGCCGTCAGCCTGGGAACTGTCGCCGGTTTGGTCTTCACGCTCGGTGTGGTGTTGTTGATTCTCCGGCGGTTCATCCTGAAGACGCGAATCCGCCTTGTGACGCGCCCCGGCGACATCGTCATGTACATTCTGCTCGGGCTCATTATCATTATCGGCATGACTGCCACCCTTGGCTACAACGTCCTTGGCCCTGGCTATGACTACCGGGAGAGCATCGGTGTGTGGCTGCGGTCAATCTTCATGGCCAACCCGGCGATCTCGGTGATGGCCGCGGCACCTTGGATCTATCAGTTGCATGCGGCGCTGGCCCTCGGTCTGTTCGCGGTGTGGCCGTTCTCGCGGCTGGTACACATGTGGAGCGTGCCGGTGGGCTACCTGACCCGTCCGCCAATCGTCTATCGGCAGGCAGCGAGGGTATGACTGGCCTGGATGCCATCATCCTGACCGGCGGCGAAGGCTCACGTCTGGGCGGTGCTGACAAAGCTGCGTTGATCGGGGCGGACGGTCAAACCACTTTGGAGCGCACCGTCCAGGCGTGTCGTGAGGTTCAGGCTGGGCGCGTCGTGGTGGTTGGTCCGCCCCAGGCGGCCGGGGCGTTGGATGTCGAGGTGACGCAAGAAAGCCCGCCCGGTTCCGGGCCGGCGGCGGCCATCGCCGCAGGGTGGGCGCTGCTGGAATCGGACGGGTCAGTGGGCGGCGATGTGTTGGTGCTGGCCTGTGACATGCCGAACGTCGCGCCGGGCGTCAAGGCCCTGGTGGCGGCGGAAAGCGGCGTCGACGGCGCGATAGCGGTCGATGGCGGGCGAAAGCAGTGGCTGCTGGCGCTTCTGCGGCGAGCGGCCTTGGCCAAGGCGTGCACCGGCCTGGACTGGGGCGGCACGGGCAACCCGTCAGTTGGACGTCTGCTGGGCGGCCTGGATTTGGCGGAGATCGCCGTCCCGGCAGGTGCCACCGATGATCTCGACACGCCCGAAGACCTCGCCTCACTTGGCTACATCAACTGAGGCGGGCGAAGCGGACCTGGACGGCGTCCAGCATCTTTTGCCGGGCGGCCGGTGACTTGGATTCCGCGCCTGCGTGGCTCAGCCACGTCAGATTCGGCACGCCGATCTTCCGGAAGGTGCCCCGCAGCAAGATCTTGCTGATGGCGCTGGCGAACATGAACCGGTAGAGCACGGACGGCGTCGACATGACGGTGATCAGGGTGACGCCACGGAGTTTGGTGGCGTTTGTCATGGGGCGCAGGCCGCTGCCTTCGTGATAGGCGACACCCTTGGCCACCACCTTGTCGATGAAGCCCTTGGTGGTTGCCGGCATGGCCTCCCACCAGATGGGGAAGGCCAGTACCAGGTAGTCGGCGGCCAACAGGCGTCGCTGGTAGTCGGCCGCCAAAGGGTCGGGCGATTCGGCGCCCAGGCGCCAGGCGGCCAGCTCGTCCGCCGACATGACGGGGTTGAAGCCGTCCGCGTGCAGGTCGATCAGGTCAACCTCGTGGCCCGCCGCCATCAGCCCAAGCTGGGCGGCGTGAGCCAGGGCGACGGCAAAGGAGCGCCGGTGCGGTGTGTTGTCCCAGGCCTGTGCGCCATAGGGGTGGTCGATCACCAGCATGGCTTTCATGGTCCGTCCTCTCAATCAATAGTTTGATGTGCAACTATTGTATGCCATACCGTTTGCTGTACAATAATCGAGTGAACACGACGACAGCTTGGGAGTTCTGGTACAACGTGCGAAAGGCGTCCACCATCATGGAGCGCAGCGCCGAGGCCCTGCTGAGTGCGCAACTGCACATCAGTTTCGGGCAGTTCATGGTGCTGTCGGTGATCGACGCGCACCCCGGGCCACTCAACCAGACGGCCATCGCCGATCACCTTGGCCTGACCAAGGGGACGGTCTCCCGACTGATTGAGGCGGGGGCCACGGCCGGTTGGATCATCGTGGCGCCCGACCCGGCGTCACGGCGCTCCCGTCTGATCAGTCTGAGCCACTCGGGCGAGAAGTTGGTGCGTCAAGGGGACGCCCTGTTGGAGCAGTCACCGCTGTTGCAGTCGTCGAGGGACGAGGTGAGCCTTCAAGCCGCTACCGACACGCTGCAAGCGGCCATTGACGTCATGGTCGGGGCGTCTGGGGTAACAACACCAGCGCTGCCACCAGCCCGTCACCCGCTGGGCCAGTGAGTGGTCAGCGAGATTAAGCCATCGTTGCGGCAGTCTATGCTTGACGCATGCTAATTGTTACAGGGAACGATATTCCCGGCTACCGCATCCAGGCCGTCCTCGGCGAGGTCATGGGTATGACAGTGCGCAGCGCCAACTTCGGGGCCAACCTGGTGGCCGGGTTCCGCGCCATCGGCGGCGGAGAGGTGAACGAATACACCCAATTGATGTATGACTCGCGTCAGCAGGTGATGCAGCGCATGGCGGATCAAGCTCAATCGCGGGGCGCTAATGCGGTGCTGGCGTTCCGATTTGATTCCGGGTCGATCGGCCAGTCTTTCACCGAGATCTGCGCCTACGGCACAGCCGTCGTCATCCAGCCAATCGCCGCCGGCCAAGACGGCGCCACCCAACAGTCCGTCCAGGACCCCGCAGCCACACCGGCGCAGTAGGCGTCCCCAGTCTGTCAAACACATGCGGCAGCGTATCTACTCGGTTATCAAGGATCAGTCCGACACTGTTTTCGGTCGCGTTTTCACCGTTGTGATGTCGCTGCTGATCATCGTCAATGTCATATTCGTGCTGGTTGACACATTGAGCCACGAGCCAACCTTTTTGGCAGACGCATCCCGTGGGGTCGAGGTCGGATCGGTGTCGATATTCACTCTGGAGTATCTGCTTCGGCTTTGGACCGCAGATTTCATCTATCCGTCGCTCGGCCCAGCCAAAGCCCGCCTACGGTATGTCAGATCGAGCATGGCAATCATCGATCTGCTGTCAATACTGCCTTTTTACCTGCCTGCGGTCATTCCAATGGATCTGCGCATCCTGCGGGTGCTGAGACTCGTACGGCTGGTGCGCGTCTTCAAATTGGGACGCTACAGCAGTGCGTTGGAGACCATCGGACGCGTCCTCAAGCGTTCGGCGGCTGCCCTGGTTTCGGCTGTGTCAATAGTAGTCTTGCTGTTGATCGTTTCTTCCGTGCTGATGTATTACGCTGAAAACGATGCGCAACCACTGAAGTTCACATCGGCGTTTTCTGGGTTGTGGTGGGCGATGACAACAATCACGACTGTCGGTTACGGTGATCTCGCGCCAGTGACAGTTCTGGGCCAGGTGTTCGGCGCGATCATTGAACTACTCGGCGTCGCACTCGTGGCGATCCCGACCGGCATCATCAGTGCCGGGTTCATTAGTGAATTGTCCGATGAACAGGCAGGCCAGGCCGCCGACACGTCAACAAAAGTCGGAGAACTGACGAAGCTAAAGGTGCTATTGGACGATGGGCTGCTTACCAGGCAAGAGTTTGACGATCTGAAGAAGCAGACACTGATGGGGTCAGTCACGTCGGGCAACAGCGAAGAACCGCTCTGACCAGGGACTGCAGCTGTCGGGCGTCCCCAAAGGCGCCACTTGGTAGGTGACGATCACGACTTCTCACACCAGCGATTGGATTTCCCGGCCTCAACGCGGTGGTGCGAGAAAACGTGACCGTTCCGGGCGGAAATCATCACGACTTCTCGCACCACCGACACCTTCACCGGTTTTGGTGACGCTGGTGCGAGGACACGTGATCCGCTCGGTTGTTGTTCATGCGGCACGGCGACCAGATGGTGTTCGCAGCACCAATGCATTCTCAACCGAGCGGACGAACTGAGCCGGGTGGCGCAGTTGACTCGCAGTGACTGTAATGATCAGCCGACGTCGTCGGATGGCTCAACGGCACCATCTTGCATACCGTGATCACCGACACAGACATCACCATCACTGACCCCAACGGTGTCATCCTCGGAACCATTCCCTGCCCAACTGGCGGTACTGGACCGACATACCACATCAACACGAACCTCCACGGGGCGAGGTTGGGCAGGGGAAACCTCCTGGGTGAGGTTGTTTGCGGGCAGATTTTGCCGGGTTACCTCCCCAAGGGCGCTGGGGACCGCCATCCCTGTGCTGGTGTTTCGTGAGCGGACACTGAATTGTGACGGTGGGTTCCACGCCCCCCTGCTGCCGCGTCCCCCCAGGGGGACTTGCCGCCGAACACCCCTACCGGGCCACGGCTTGTGGCCGGGGTTCCCACTTCAGTCGGCAGCCCCAGCTCGCTGCCGCCACGCCCGGGGTGTCTTCCACATTTGGCAGCATGGCCCCCTCAAGCAGCCAGGCGGGCAGTTGACAGCACTTTGGAACACCCCCACCGGTTTGCCAGCTTCTGGTGCGACAGGCGAAACCGCGTTCCCCTC
>WRFI01000053.1 GCA_009778875.1 Propionibacteriaceae bacterium
CGGCAAGGACGAGATCGATCGCATGGTCAAGGAGGCCGAGGCCCACGCCGCCGAGGACAAGGCGCGGCGCGAGTCCGTCGAGGTCCGCAACGAGGCCGAGGCCCTGTGCTTCCGCACCGAGAAACTGCTGGAAGAGAACAAGGAGGCCATCCCGGCCGATGTCGCCGACCCCGTCAAGGAGTCGATCGATAAGGTGCGCGAGACGCTCAAGGGCGAAGACAACACCGACGAGATCAAGTCCGCGATGGAAGAGCTCAACAAGACCGCCCAGGCGATGGGCCAGGCCATGTACGCAAACGCCCAGGCCCAGTCGCAGGCGGAGTCGTCCGCCGACAGCGAGTCGTCGACCAGCTCGTCCGACAACTCCGATGGGGACGACGTCGTTGACGCCGAAATCATCGACGAGGACAAGTGATGACGCAAAACGACGAGCCGGATTTCCCAACCGAGGAGTTTCCCGCGCATTCCGAGGGCGACAGCCCGAGCCTGCCAGCCGACGATCCGGCGGAGGGCAACCCCGCCGATCAGTCGGCCGATGAGCCAACCACCCGGCTGAACATCGCCGATGTGCTGGCCAAGCTGAAGACGCCCGGCGCGGCCCCGGCGCCGGCCGACGCGGCAACTGACGATATCGGCTCGCCTGAGGCTGACGTCTTGGCGCAGGCCGCCGAGGTGCTGGACGGGGCGGCTCACACCGTCCAAACCGAGCACCTGCTGGCCGAACGCACCAGTGACCTGCAGCGGGTGCAAGCCGAATACGCCAACTACCGCAAGCGCGTCGAACGCGACCGGGCGTTGTCGCGCGCCCAAGGCGCTGAGGGCGTCATCCGTGAGCTCATGCCCGTCTTTGACGGCATCGCCCACGCCCAAGAACACGAGGAACTGACGGGCGGCTTCAAGGTCGTGGCCAGTGAGCTCACCCGCGTCATGAATGGGCTCGGTTTGGTGACCTTCGGCGCGGTTGGCGACGAGTTCGACCCGACGCTTCACGACGCGCTGATGCAGATCCCGAGCCCGGACGTGCCAGCCGGTCACATCGCCCAGGTCATCCAGCCCGGCTACAAGCTGGGCGAGACCGTGCTGCGGCCGGCCCGTGTGGCCGTCGCTGCCGGTGGCTAAGAGTCAGGTCGGCAGATGAGTACCAAAGACTATTTTGACAAGGACTATTACAAGATCCTTGGGGTACGACAAGATGCCAAACCCGCCGATATCAAGAAGGCCTTCCGAAAGATCGCCCGCGACAATCACCCCGATGCCCACCCCGGCGACAAGAAGGCCGAGCAGCGTTTCAAGGAGGCCTCGGAGGCCAACGACATCTTGTCCGACCCGGACAAGCGGCGCGAGTACGACGAAGCCCGACGGCTGCTGGGCGCCGGTTATCGGCCCAGCGGTCCAGGCGGGGCTGGCGGCTTCCCGGGCGGTGGCGGCTTCTCCAGCGCCGGCTTCGGCAACCTGGGCGATCTGTTCAACCAGGCCGGCGGTTCTGGCAACATCTCCGATCTGCTCGGCGGCTTGCTCGGCAACGCGGCCCGGGGCCGGTCCCCCCGTCCCTCTGCCCCGCGCGCCAGGCGCGGCGCCGACGTTGAAGGTACCGTGACGCTGGACTTCCGCCGGGCCGTCGACGGCGCCACCGTCACAGTTTCGATGGTCGGCGACCAACCGTGCCAGGCCTGCCGCGGCACGGGTGCCAAGGACGGCAGCCTGCCCCACGTTTGCCCAACCTGTCAGGGCACCGGCGTCAACCAGCGCGGCGGATTGATGGGCGTCACCGAGCCGTGCCCGGAGTGCCACGGCCGCGGCCTGCTCGTGGATGACCCCTGCCCGGTTTGTCACGGTTCCGGCAAGGCCGGTGGCGGCAAGACGATGCAGGTGCGAATCCCCGCAGGAGTGGACGACGGGCAGCGGATTCGAATCAAAGGCAAGGGGGCGGCCGGCGAGAACGGCGGCCCGGCCGGCGATCTTTACGTCACCGTGAATGTGACGCCCCACCCCGTCTTTGGCCGCAAGGGTAACAACTTGACGATCGAGGTGCCCGTCACCTACGTCGAGGCGGCGCTCGGTGCCGAGATCGAGGTGCCCACCCTGGGGGGCGCGACCGTCCGCTTGCGGGTGCCGGCTGGCACCCCGTCCGGGCGGACGTTCCGGGTGCGCGGGAAGGGCGTCGCCGGCCCGAAGGGCGAGACGGGGGATCTGCTGGCGACCGTCGAAGTGAGCGTGCCGCCGACGCTGACCCAGCAGGCCAAGGACGCGTTGCTGGCCTATGAGGCCGTGGCCCACGAACTGGCGCCGCGATCAGACCTGTTGAAGAGGGCTGCCTCATGACCGCCGACGAGCCACTGGCGCTGCCCCAGGTGGTGTCGCCGGACGTGGCGGTGTTCACCGTCTCCGTGGCCGCCCGCCTGGCTGGCATGCACCCGCAGACGTTGCGCACATACGACCGGCTGGGGCTCGTCGTGCCGCAGCGGACGCGCGGCGCCGGGCGCCGGTATTCGCCGCGCGACGTGCGCAAGCTGCGCCTGATCCAGCGGCTCAGCCAGGACGAAGGCATCAACCTTGAGGGCATCAGGCGCATCATCGATTTGAACGACCGGCTGGACGAGGCCCTGGCCCGGATCGATCAGTTGACGGCTCTGGCCCAGCAATTGGTCGCCAGCGACGATCATCTGGCTCGTGTCTTCACGGGCGAGACGGACGGCAAGGTCTGGCCCGGTCGGGCCCGTCCGCCCCGTCAACTAACCAAGGCCCACGCCACGGCCTAGGCCGCCGGGTAGAAGAACCCGCCGAAAGTCCAAACCAGCACCAGCGCGCCGAGCACGAAGCGATAGATAGCGAAGACCGCCAGGCTGCGCTTCTTCAAGAAATCGAGCAGGAATTTGATGACGCCAAGGCCGACGAGGAACGAGACAACGATGCCGACGATCATCGCGCCCGTGCCGCCAACGGCGGCTAGGTCGGCGGCGGCCGTGGCGTCGGTGCGCATCTTCAGGAAGTGGTAGCCCGCGTCCCCGGCGATAATCGGCAGCGACAGCAGGAAGGTGAACTCGGCGGCCGTCTCACGATTGACGCCCAGTGCCCGGCCGGCGGTGATGGTGATGCCGGAGCGTGACACGCCCGGGATGATCGCCAGGCATTGCGCCAGCCCGATGAGGATGCCGGTCTTGACGTTGATGCCCGTCAGGTCGGTGACGCGGCTGGCCGAAGACCGGTCAACCGCCCACAGAATCGCTCCCATGAAGATCAGGCAGACGCCGATGATGTACGGGTCGCTCTGAAGCGAGGCAACCTTGTCGTTCAGCAGCACCCCCACCAGCGAGGCCGGGATCGTCGATACGACGATGATCCAAAACAGCTTGCCGAAAGGTGATTTAGGCTGGGTGAAACCCGCCTTGATCAACTGCACCCAGCGCCGCCAGAAAAAGACGATGACGGCTGCGGCCGTGCCCACGTGCAGCGCCACATCGAAGCCCATGCCGCCGTAGGACCACCCGAAGAACCGCGGGATCAGCGTCAGGTGGGCGGTGCTGGAGATCGGCAGAAACTCGGTTATGCCTTGGACGATGCCGTACACGACGGCATGGAAGAAATCGACCAGATTCATGCGAACTCCTATTACGTCAGCCCAGCAGGACGGGCACCTCGACGGCCAAGTTTACGGGATCGACCCGTGTACGAGCTACGCCCGGGCGAGCTGGGACACCCTCGCTCTGGACACCCCAAGGATTACTGCCATGTCAGTCACCGACATACCCAGAGCCCTCAGTTCGCCCACAAGCCCGCGCATCTGTACGGCGGCCTGCCTGCTGGCTTTCGCCGCGGCCTCGCTGGCGGCCTTGGCGATCTTGATGTCGCGGCTCATCGAGCCGAGAAGCGGCACGACATCAATTTCCCAATCGGAGTGATCGGTGCTTTCGTCAACGGTGTCAAGATAGTCAATCACCTGTTGCACGGCTCGATCCAGCGTCCGCACCTGGGTGGCGCCACCGCCCACCAATTCCAACGACCAGCCGACCTTCCACCACCTTGCGTTAACAGTCACCCTGTCCATTTGACCTCCTTCGTGTCAAAGCAATTTATCCCCTCTTGACACAAGTGTCAATATCGGCTTAACAGCGTCATTCGTGGCGGCGCAGATCGAGGGTCGCCAGGGCTTCGGCGACCGTCGCCACCTCGACCACCTTCAGGCGGCCAAGCTTTGGCAGGGGCACCGACGTGTCGCGTGAACCAGCCGGGACGATGGCCAGCTCGAATCCCAGCCGGGCGGCCTCCGCCAACCGCCGCTCAAGCGCGGGAACGCGCCGCAAGTCGCCGGCCAAGCCGATCTCGCCCAGGGCGAGCAGACGCTGCGGAAAGTTCCGGTCAACGACGGCTGACGCCACCGCCACCGCGATGGCGAGATCGGCCGTCGGGTCGCACACTCGCGCACCGCCGACCGTCGAAACATAGACGTCGTGGTGCCCCAGCTTGACGTGGGCCTTCCGCTGCAGAACGGCCAGGATCAACGCCACCCGGGCGCCGTCCACCCCGTTCGTCACGCGGCGGGCTGGTGTCTCAAAGGCGACGGGCGCCACAAGCGCCTGGAACTCGGCCAGCAGCGGGCGTCGCCCCTCCAGGGTGACCGCCACGCAGGTGCCCGGCTGGGGCTCGCCCGCCTGGCTCAGAAACAGACCGGACGGGTCCGGCACCTCCACGATGCCGCGCTCGGCCATTTCGAAGCAGCCCACCTCGTCAGCCGGGCCGAAGCGATTCTTTGACGCCCGCACCAGCCGGAACCCCGAATGCCTGTCGCCTTCGAAGTTCAACACCACGTCCACCAGGTGTTCCATCGTGCGCGGCCCCGCCACGGTACCGTCCTTTGTGACATGTCCGACGATGATCACCGGCAGAGCGCGCCGCTTGGCGACACGCACGAGGGCGGCCGTCACCTCGCGCACCTGGGACACCCCGCCGGGCGAGCCGTCCGCCTCCGGCGTGCCGATCGTCTGCACCGAGTCGACCACCATCAGCGACGGGACGACCTGCTCGACGTGGCCCAGGATCGTGCCCAAATCGGTTTCGGCCGCCAGATACAGGTCGGACGAGACGGCCCCCGTCCGTTCCGCGCGCAGTCGCACCTGGGCCGCCGACTCCTCGCCCGTCACATAAAGGACGGACCGCCCCGATGATGCCCATTTGGCCGCCGCCGCGAGCAACAGGGTCGACTTGCCGACGCCGGGCTCGCCGGCCAACAGCACGACCGCCCCCGGCACCAGACCACCGCCCAGGACGCGGTCCAGCTCACCGATGCCGGTCGACACGCGTTTGGCCTCGTCAACACTGACTTGGCTGATCGGCACAGCGCGGGTCGACGGCACGACGCTGGCCACCTGCGTCAGCTTGACGCCGCGCTCGCCGACCGAGCCCCAGGTGTTGCACTCGCCACACCGCCCAACCCATTTGGGTGACGTCCACCCACACTCGCCGCACTGGTAGGCGTCTCGTTCCTTGACTGTGCTACTCGTTCTTGCCATACATGGAACGCTATCGGCCCCCACCGACAAAACCGCCCGCCTGTGGACAACCCGTCCCCCAAGAAACCGCCCTGTGGATATGTGCCGGTTTTCCGGATGCACTGCCATAGTGGGCACATGACAACCTCGACCATCCAACCAGACATCAAAGAAGCAGGCTGGCCCGACTCGTCACCAGAAGTTTGCGCATGTGCAGCGCATGCGCCTACCCTTGACGCCATGAGCATGCTGCAAGTCCGCAATCTATCGCCAGCGACTCACGACGAACTGAAGCGCCGCGCCGCCTGGTCGCGCATGAGCCTGTCTGACTACGTCGCCCGAGAACTCGACACGTTGGTAGCAGTTCCCGACCCAATGGCCTACTGGTGGCATGTGGACGACACTCCAGAAGAGACCGCTGCCTACGCCGAACGCTGGGCAGAGGTGGACGCCCATTGGGACCCCGTCGCAACTGGTGCAGCAAACATGGACGAGTACATCGTCAACCTCATACGCGAGCGTCGGGGGCCGCTCTCATGACAGCCGTAATCGACGCGTCCGGGCTTGTGGAACATCTTCTTCGGCGCTCGCTTTGGCGGCAGGTCGCCACCCGTCTCGACTCCCAGGCTGGTGCCGTCCATGTGCCACAGATGATCTTTCCTGAAGTCGCGTCTGCGCTGAAAGGCCTGGAACGCAGCCAGGAGGTCACCCCGGAAATCTGCACGCAGGCTTTTGATGGCCTCATGAAACTACCAGCTCGCCGTTGGCCATTGGAACCATTCACGCGACGAGCCTGGCAGTTACGCGATGTGATCTCGATCTATGACGCGTACTATGTGGCGCTGGCCGAGCATCTCCACGCCCACCTGATCACCAAGGACGCCCGCTTGGCGCGGGCAGTGGAAGCAGCCCACGTCTGCCCAGTCGAGCTGATCGGCTAGCGGCTACTGCTTGACCGGGTATTCGCCCCGGAAGACCTTGAAATTAGCCGCTTGCGCCACGGGACGCACCACCATTCGGTCGATGTTGACGTGCGCCGGACGGGTGCACATCCAGGTGATGGCATCGGCGATGTCCTCGGCCAGCAGCGGCTGCGGCACACCAGCATAGACGGCGTCCGCCCTGGCCTGGTCGCCGCCGAAGCGGTTGACGGAAAACTCGTCCGTTTGCACCATGCCGGGGGAAATCTCGCACACCCGGATCGGCTTGCCCGACAGCTCCAGGCGCAGCGCGCCAGCCATCGAGCGCACGGCCGACTTGGCGCCGCAGTAGCCGCCGCCACCCTCGTAGGGCGTTTCGGCGGCCGTCGACGACATGAACACGATCGTGCCCTGGGCCGCCTCCAACGCCGGCAAGAGCGCCTTCGTCACCCTGGCCGCACCCACCACGTTGAGCTCGAACATGGCCGTCCAATCGGCCAGATCGGTGGTCGCGACGGGGTCTTGGCCGAAAGCCGCCCCGGCATTGTTGACGAGCACGTCCAGCTTGCCGCCCACCGCCTCGGCCAAAGACTTCACGGACGAATCGGAGGTCACGTCACAGGGCACGGCCCGTCCATCGATCTCCGCCGCCAAGGCCGTCAGCCGTTCGACCCGACGGGCCGCGCAAATGACGGTGAACCCCTGCGCCGCCAGGGCGCGGGCGGTCGCCGCCCCGATACCAGAGGACGCGCCGGTCACCAACGCAAGTTTGTTTGTCATGGGGTCAATTGTCCCACGCGTCAGACCACCCCGGCTACTGGCGTCATCACGTCCATACCCATGTAGGGGCGCAACACCTCGGGGACGGTGACGGATCCGTCGGCTTGCTGGAAATTCTCCAGGACGGCGATGATCGTCCGCGTCATCGCGCAGAGGGTGCCGTTCAGCGTTGCCAGGGGGCGGACGCCGTCCTTGTCCCGCAGCCGGATGTTGAGACGCCGGGCCTGGAACTGGGTGCAGTTGGATGTCGAGGTGATCTCGCGGTATTTGCCCTGGCCGGGGAACCAGGCGTAACAGTCATACTTGCGGGCGGCGGACAGCCCGAGGTCCCGGGACGCCACGTCCAGCACCTCAAACGGTATGCGAAGCGAACTGATGAAGTCCTTCTCGCACTCCAGCAGGCGCTGGTGCTCGGCCTCGGCGTCCTCGGGGGCGCAGTAGACGAACAGCTCGAACTTGTCGAACCAGTGCACGCGGAAGATGCCGCGGGTGTCCTTGCCGTATGACCCCGCCTCCCGCCGGAAGGCGGGCGAGAACCCGGCATAATGTAGCGGCAACTGGGCGATATCGAGGATCTCGTCGCTGTGGTAGCCCGCCAGCGCCACCTCGGCGGTGCCGACGAGGTACATGTCGTCGAGTTCCAGATGGTAGACGTCCTGAGCGGCCTGGCCGAGAAACCCGGTGCCCTCCATCGCGGCCGGATTGACCAACGCGGGGACGATCATGGGAGTGAAGCCGTACTGCAGCGCCTTGGCCAATGAGTGCTGCACAAGGGCAAACTCCAGACGGGCCACCTGGCCTTTGAGGAAATAGAACCGGCTGCCCGACACTTTCGCGCCGCGTTCCATGTCGATGCCGTCCAGCAACTCGCCGAGTTCGAGGTGGTCGCGGGGAGTGAAGCCCTCGGCGGCGAAATCGCGCGGGGTCCCGAACGTTTCGAGCACGTACAGATCGTCCTCGCCGCCCTCGGGCACCCCGTCTATGACGATGTTGCCGAACTGTTTCATGACCTCGGCGAAGGCCTGCTCGGCGGCGTCGGCGTCCTTTTCGGCGGCCTTGACCTGCCCGCTGAGCTGCTTGGTGCGCTCCAGCAGGGCTGGCTTGTCGGCGGGCGACGCCTTCGGGATCAATGCCCCGGCCTGCTTCTGCTCGGCCCGCAGCGTCTCGAACGCGGCGATCGCCTTGCGCCGGGTTTCGTCGGCGGCCAGCGCTTCGTCCACCAGGCCCACCGACTCACCGCGACGGGCTTGGGACGTGCGAAGAAAGTCAGGATCACTGCGCAGCAGCCGGACATCAATCATGAAAGCCAGTCTACTTTGAGTGCTCACCACGCTGCGGAACGCAGTCGCGAAGCGACTGCCACCCCTCCCCAGAGAGGAATTGAGAACGACCCTGACGGCTCCGTCGCCAACCCTCCTGATATGGGGAATTCGCGTCGGCGCTACAATGGATCGCACACGGGAGCTCACCCGAGCTGAGAGGAAGGCCGACGCCTTCGACCGTTGAACCTGATCTGGGTAATGCCAGCGCTAGGGAGGCCAAACCGATGAGCATTGATCTAACAACCGCGACGCCCGTGGGGCACAGCTGGCGGGTGGTTGACATTGTCGTGGCGGGCGTGCTGGGCGTTGCCGCCGGCCTGGTGCTGTGGGCGTGGAACGGCCCCGGCTTCGCCTGGTACGGGGCGATGGATGCCGTCACCCCGGGACTCGGCGGACTCGCCCAGGGACTTTGGCTGATCGGCGGCCCACTAGGGGGGTTGATCATCCGCAAGCCGGGATCGGCCGTCTTCGTCGAGCTGGTTGCCGCCATCGTCTCGGCGCTTTTGGGCAGCGCCTGGGGCATCTCGACGCTGTGGTACGGCATCGCCGAGGGCCTGGGCGCCGAGGTGGCCTTCCTGATCTTCGCCTACCGCCGCTTCAACCTGCCGGTGGCCATCATTTCGGGCGTCCTGGCGGGGGCCGGCGAGTGGGCCTGCGAGCTGCTGATCGCCGGCAACGCCGCCAAGGGCCTGACGTACAACATCATCTACCTGGGCTGCAACATGGTTTCGGGCGCCATCCTGGCCGGGGTCGTCGCCTGGCTGGCGATGAAGGCGCTGGCCAGGACAGGCGTCCTCAACCGGTTCGCCGCCGGGCGGGAAGCCGGCTGAAATGCCCCTGATAACCGCTGACGGGTGGGGCTGGCGTCACGCCGGACGCCCGTCGTGGGCGCTGCGGGACGTCAGTTTCACCGTCGAGCCGGGCGAGCGAGTGCTTCTGCTGGGCCCCAGCGGCGCAGGCAAATCGACGCTGCTGCTGGCCCTGGCCGGCGTGCTGGGCGGGGCGGACGAAGGCACCGAGGCTGGGCGCCTGCTGGTGGACGGTCAGCACCGGTCCAGGCTGGCCGGCCAGGTGGGGCTGGTGCGCCAGGACCCCGCCTCGCAGGTGGTGCTGGCCCGCGTCGGCGACGACGTCGCCTTCGGCTGCGAGAACCTGGCGGTGCCGCCGACACAGATTTGGCCACGGGTCAGCCGCGCCCTGGCGGCTGTGGAGTTGGACGTCACACCCGACCACCCGTCCGACGAGCTGTCGGGTGGGCAGCAGCAACGCCTGGTGCTGGCCGGGGCCCTGGCGATGCACGACGGTGACGACAACCCCCGGCTGCTGCTCTTGGACGAGCCGA
Source organism: Propionibacteriaceae bacterium (assembly GCA_009778875.1). GTDB lineage: Bacteria > Actinomycetota > Actinomycetes > Propionibacteriales > Propionibacteriaceae > WRGV01. The sequence continues at coordinate 9,851 of WRFI01000053.1, forward strand.
CGGCCAACCTGGACCCGGTGGGCGTTCAGGCGGTTCGCCGGGCCGTGGAAAAGGTCGTCGCCAGCCGGCAGGTCGCGCTGATCGTCGTCGAGCACCGGGTGGACGTCTGGCTGCCCCTGATTGACCGCGTCATCGTGTTGAGCCCAGACGGCGGGGTGAGCGCGGACGGTCACCCAGACGAGGTGTTCGCCGCCCAGGGCGA
>WRFI01000054.1 GCA_009778875.1 Propionibacteriaceae bacterium
CGGGCTCCAGCCGGCCCGAGCGCACAGACGCCGTACTCGACGCGTAATCAAGTGGCCACCAGGCTTGGGCAGGCGTCTGCGCCGTCGCCAGCTCGAACCGGCGTTCCACCCGCCATGTCAACCACTTTCGCTAACGGCTCAGCCGGGGCCCGGCGGGGGGTCGGCAACTAAGCTTTAAGGGTGAGCGCCCAATCGACTGTCATCATCCCTGTGGGGGGGATGACGTGCGCGTCGTGTGTTCGGCGGGTCGAGAAGGCGATATCTAAGGTCGACGGGGTGGCTGTGGCCAGCGTCAACCTGGCGTCGGAGAAGGCGTCGGTCGCGTTTGACCCGGGGGTGGCAACCCTGGACGCCATCAAGGGGGCGATCACCCGCGCGGGCTATGAGGCGTTGGAGCCGGCCGTGGATGAGGACGCCCGGAAGTCGTCCGCGCTGGTCGCGCAGTGGCGCCAGTTCGCCGTGGCGGCGGTGGCAACTGTTCCTTTGCTCTACCTGGCGATGGGCCATATGGCCGGCGCTCCGCTGGGGCCGTTCGACCCAGCGCAGCATCCGCTGGTATTCGCGCTGGCCCAACTGGTGCTGGTGGCGGTGCCGGTGGCCGTCGGGCGCGGCTTTTACAGCCGCGGGCTCAAGGCGCTGCGTGACCTGGCCCCGACGATGGACACCCTCGTGGCCATCGGCACCGGGGCGGCGCTGGTCTATTCGCTGGTGGGGGTGGTGCGGATCGCCGCCGGGGATTTGGGTGGTGTTGGCAATCTCTACTTCGAGACTGCCGGGGTGATTGTCACGCTGGTTTTTCTGGGCAAGACCCTGGAGGCGACGTCCAAGGCTCACACCGGTGACGCCGTCAAGAAGCTGCTGGCTCTGGCGCCGGCCACGGCCACGGTGCGCCGCGGCGGCGTCGAGTTGGAGGTGGCGGCGGCGGACGTCATCGTCGGCGACGAGGTGGTCGTCAAGCCGGGTGGGCGCCTGCCGGCGGACGGGGTGGTGCTGACGGGTTCGTCCTCGGTGGACGAGTCGATGCTGACCGGCGAGCCGGTGCCCGTGCTGAAGCAGCCGGGCGCGCGGGTGTCGGCCGCGACCATCAACACCACGGGGTGGTTGAGCGTCCGGGTGACGGCGGTGGGCGACGACACGGCGCTGGCCCAGATCGTCCGCCTGGTGGAGCAGGCCCAGGGCTCCAAGGCGCCGATCGCGACGCTGGCGGATGTCGTGGCGTCCTACTTTGTGCCCGTCGTCGTGGGGATCGCCGTGCTGGCGGGGGTGGCCTGGCTGATCGGCACGCACAACCTTGGCCTGGGGCTGACGGTTTTCATCTCCGTCCTGGTGATCGCCTGCCCGTGTGCGCTGGGGCTGGCCACGCCGACGGCCCTCATGGTCGGCACGGGGAAGGGTGCCGAGCTGGGCGTGCTGTTCAAATCGGGTCAGGCGTTGGAACAGTTGCACGAGGTCGACACCGTCATCCTCGACAAGACCGGCACGATCACGCAAGGTGCGCCGGCGGTGGTAAATGTGCTTGTCGCCACCTCGATGACGGCGGACGAAGTGGTGCGGCTGGCGGCCGGTGTCGAGCAGGCATCGGAGCATCCGCTGGCCGCTGCGGTGGTCGCCGAGGCGGAGCGCCGCGGGCTGGCGATACCAGCCCTGGACGGATTTGAGGCCACGCCCGGGCAGGGTGTGGCCGGTTCGGTGCAGGGGCGCCTCGTCGAGGTGGGCAAGCCATCGGATGACGAACCAGGGCTTAATGAGTCCCGGGTGTCGGTCACGGTTGACGGCGTCAAAGTGGGCGAGATCCACCTGGGCGACGAGCTCAAACCGTCCAGTCGCGCGGGTGTGGAGGCCCTGAAAGCTTTGGGGTTGCGGGTCGAAATGCTGACGGGCGACCAATTAGCCCCGGCGACGGCCGTCGGCGCGCAGGTCGGCATCGACGGGGCGGACATCCATGCCGCAGTCCTGCCAGGCGACAAGGCGTTTGTCGTGACTGGCCTTGAGAAGGCCGGGCACCGGGTGGCGATGGTCGGTGACGGTGTCAACGACGCCCCGGCCCTGGCCAGCGCCCATGTTGGGGTGGCCATCGGCGCGGGCACAGACGTGGCCATCGATTCGGCTGGTGTGGTGCTGATGCGCTCCGACGTCGGCGATGTGGCGACGGCTTTCCGGCTGTCTGCGGCGACGATCCGCAACATCAAGCAGAATCTGGTGTGGGCGTTCGGCTACAACGTCGTCGGTATCCCGCTGGCGGCCGGGGTGCTGCACATCTTCGGGGGACCGCTGCTCAACCCGATGTATGCCGCGGCGGCCATGAGCCTGAGCTCGGTGTCGGTGCTGCTGAACGCGCTGCGCCTAAGAGGCTTCAAATAGTCAGGGGGACGGCTTGGGTATTGGCGCGGCGGCGTCCATGAACCAATACTGCTTCTCGGCGGACTGGTCGGCAAAGGCCAGGCCGATCGGCACCGCCCCGTCCGTCGACATTGACACGGCGCAATGCGTCACCAGGAAGCCGACACCAAGTCCCACCGCGGGGGTGTAGTCGGGGCAGTCGTTGTCGGAAAACGGCGACGACGCGTTGAAAAGGTTGCCGGTGGCCGACGGCAAGACGATGGCCTCCGGTGACACGTCGTCCGTGCCGCCCAGCACCACATAGCTCCACGACAAGAAGAAGGGCACGGCGGCGGCGACGTCGACAGACGCGTCGCCGGACGGTTGTGAATAGTTGCGGCCGGCCAGCTCGCCGGTCGTCCCCTGCCACAGCCCGTTGAGCCGCACCGCCACCGGGTTGCCGGAGGACGTTGTGATGAATGCCCATGTGCCGGCCGGGGTGTGGCTGTTGGCCTCGGTGATGGTGTGATCGGTCGGCAGCCCGTCAATGGGCGTGGGCGTGGGGGTCGGGCTTGGCGTGTCGGCCAACGATGGCGCCGCCGGGGTCGACGAAGTTGTCACGGTGGTGGCGCTCGGCACAATGTTCGGCGAACACGCCACCAGGGCAATAGCAAACCCCCCGGCGGCGGCTATTCGAAGACCACGCATCCCTCAAGGATAGCTGATGGGCCGGGCTTTCAAGATGTAGGGTCATTGCATGCTCAGTGCCTACGTCCATGTGCCGTTTTGCGCGCGACGCTGTGGGTATTGCGACTTCAACACCTACGCTGTGGGACGCATCGCGCTCAGCCTTGACGGGTGGCTTGACGCCATTTTGACCGAGATTGCGGTGCGGGCCAGGCCAGGTGGTGGCCCGCTCAGCACCGTCTTCATCGGTGGGGGGACGCCGACCCTGTTGGGGGCGGCGCGTCTGGGATCTGTGCTTGATGCCTTGCGAGGCGCCTTCGGGCTGACACCGACCGCGGAGGTCACGGTTGAGGCCAACCCGGAGACGGTCACCGACGACCTGCTCGACGCGCTACTCGACGCCGGCGTCAACCGGCTGAGCCTGGGCATGCAGTCGGCCGACGAGGCGGTGCTGGCAACCCTCGACCGGGCTCACACCCCGGGCCAGGCGTTGCGATCCGTCGAGGCGGCCCATCGGGCGGGGTTCGGCAACGTCAGCCTCGACCTGATCTACGGGACGCCAGGGGAGTCGCTGACGTCTTGGGCCACCACCTTGAAGGCCGCGCTCAGCGTTTGCCCCGAGCACGTCAGTTGCTACGCGCTGATCGTCGAGCCGGGCACGCCGCTGGCCCGGCGCATCGCGCGCGGCGACCTGCCTGCTCCCGACGACGACCTGATGGCAGACAAGTACATCTTGGCTGACGAGACGCTGACGGCCGCCGGCCTGCGCTGGTACGAGCTCAGCAATTGGGCGCAGCCCAACCACGCCTGCCGTCACAACCTGAACTATTGGCGCTCGGGCGACTGGCTGGGCTTCGGCCCGGGGGCCCATGCGGCGCACGGCAGCGTTGCGGGCCACCCCTCGCGCGCTCACTACTGGAACCAAAAGCAGCCGACCCGGTGGGCGGCGGCGCTCGCTCGCGACCATTCGGGCGCGGCCGGGGCCGAGGCCTTGACGGCCGCCGAAGTCCACGAGGAGCGCGTCCTGCTGGAACTTCGCTTGGCCACCGGATTGCCGCTGGACGTCCTGACCCCGACCGAGGCGGCGCGGGTGCCGCGCCTCGTCGCCGACGGCCTGGCGATCACCCGCCGTAACCGCCTGAGCCTAACCCTCAAGGGCCGACTGCTGGCCGACAAGGTGACCCGCGACCTGCTGGACTGATTCGATGTTATGCCGGTCGAAAACATCGACTAGACTGGCACTCCAACCAGTCGAGTGCTAGACAGAAAGGCCGCGATGCTGGACGACCGCAAGCTTGAGGTGCTGGGCGCCGTGGTGGTCGACTATGTCCAGTCACGTGAGCCGGTCGGCAGCCGGGCGCTGGTCGAGCGTCATCGGTTGGACGTTTCGCCCGCCACCATTCGCAACGACATGGCGGTGCTGGAGGAAGACGGTTACCTGACGCAGCCGCACACGTCGGCCGGACGAATACCCACCGACAAGGGTTACCGTCTGTTCGTTGACAAGCTCGCCAGCATCAAGCCGCTGTCGGGCGCAGAGCGGCGGGCCATCGGCTCGTTCATGCAGGGGGCGGTTGGCGTTGACGATGTGGTGGCCCGGACGGCCCGCCTGTTGGCGCAGTTGACCCACCAGGTCGCCATCGTCCAATACCCGGCACCGGCCCCGGCCGAGCTGCGGCACATCGAGCTGGTGCGACTGACGGCCGGGCATCTGTTGGTGATCGTCATCCGGGCCACCGGTGAGGTCGATCAGCGGGTCGCCGAGTGCCCCGACATGGACGAGGCCGACGTGGCCGTGCTGCGCCACTCGGTCAACGGCGTGGCAACGGGTTTGACGCCGGCGAGCGCCGTCCTGGAATTGCGGCGGCTGCTGGCGGCCCTTGACCCGGCCGGGGCCCGTCGCCTGGCCCCGGTGGTCGAGGCGATAGCCGAGATCGCGGGTGCATCGACCTCGGAGCGTGTTGTGGTCGGTGGCGTGCCCAACCTGGCGCGCTTCGGCGTCGAGTATGAGGCGATGATCGAGCCGCTGCTCGAAGCCATCGAAGAGCAGGTGGTGCTGCTTCGGCTGCTCGGCGAATCGGCCTGCGACAAGGACGGGGTGTATGTGCGCATAGGCGCCGAAAACGAGTACGGACCGCTGCGCGAAACGTCCGTTGTCAGCAGCGTCTATTCATCAGACAGCGGCCCTGCCTCCCTCGGCGTGGTGGGCCCCACCCGCATGGATTACCCGTCGACGATGGCGACCGTGCGGGCGGTCGCCCGCTATGTGGGCCGCTTCTTGGGTGCGCAGACCGCCAGTGGGGGGGACGATGAGCACTGACTATTACGCGACGCTTGGCGTCGCCAAGGACGCCACACCTGACCAGATCAAGCGGGCTTTCCGCAAGATGGCCATGCAGGTGCACCCGGACGTGACGGACGACCCCGAGGCGGAGGAGAAGTTTAAGGCCGTCAACGAAGCCTACGAGGTGCTCTCCGACCCCCAGAAGCGGGCCGTTTACGACCGCGGCGGCGACCCGACGCGCGGTGCCGGTTTCGACCCCTTTGGCATGGGCAACTTCTCCGGTTTTGCGCAGGGTTTCGACATCGGCAACCTGATGGACGCCATGTTCGGCGGCGCTGGCGGCGCCGCCCGCGGCCCGCGTCCCAGGGCCCGCCGCGGCCAGGATCGCCTGGTGCGCACCACCTTGACGCTCTACCAGGCGGCGTTCGGCACCCGTCAGGACGTTGACGTCGACACCTTCATCGTCTGCCCGTCCTGCGGTGGCCAGGGCGGCGTCGGCGGCACCAAGCCCGAGACCTGCCCGCAATGCCAGGGGCGCGGCGAGGTGACGCAGGTGCAGCGGTCGTTCCTGGGCGACATCCGCACCACGCAGGCCTGCCCGAACTGTCAGGGCTACGGCACCGTCATACCTGACCCCTGCCGGGACTGCGCCGGCGAAGGCCGGGTGCGCAGCGTCCGCCAGGTCAGCGTGAAAATCCCGCAGGGTGTCTCCACCGGCAACCGCATCCACCTGGCCGGCCAGGGCGAGACGGGCCCCGGCGGCGGCCCGGCCGGCGACCTGTACGTCGAGGTGACGGTTGCCCCGCACGAGGTGTTCCGTCGTGAGGGCGACAATCTTGAGATGCTGACCCGTCTTCCCATGACGGCGGCGGCACTCGGCACCCAGATCGAGTTGCGCACACTGGAGGCGGACGGCGAGGACACCCCGGAGGAAGAACGCACCGTCATGCTGACCATCCCGCCCGGCACGCAGGCCGGCACGCGTTTGGTGGTCAAGGGACGGGGCGTGCCCAAGCTGCGCGGCTCCGGGCGGGGCGAATTGGGCGTCACCTTGTTCGTGCAAACGCCAACGAAACTGACGGACGAGCAGCGCGACCTGCTGGCCAAGCTGGCCGTGTTGCGCGACGAGGAACACCCGCAGGTCCAGCAACTAGATGAACACAAGGGGTTCTTCAGCCGGCTCAAGGATTCGTTGGGCGCATGACTGACGCCCTGTTCTTGGCCGGCAGCGTCGACGTGCCGGTGGGTGGCGTCCTGCATCTTGACGGCCCCGAGGGGCGTCACGCCGCCGCGGTTCGACGGCTGCGCGCGGGGGAGCCGGTGTTGGTGGCCGACGGCCGCGGGTCGGCCATTCAGGGGGTGACGAAGGTGGTGGGGCGTGATTTCGTCGATGTCGAGGTGGCCGGGCATCTTCGTGAGCCAGCGCGTCAACACCGGTGGGTGGGCGTGCAGGCGCTGGCCAAAGGGAGCAGGGACGAGCAGGCTATCGAGGCGATGACGGAACTCGGCGTGGACGAGGTTCTCGCCTGGCCGGCGTCAAGGTCAATCGTCGAGTGGCGAGATTACGACAAGCAGGCCAAAGGCTTGGCCAAATGGGCGTCGACGCTGCGCGAGGCGGCCAAGCAGTCGCGCCGGTTTAGCGTCCCGGGCGTCGGCTTCGCCGCGACCGGCGACGTCTGTGCCCGCATCGGCCGGGCCGCTCAGGCCTTCGTCTTGCACGAGTCGGCGCCTGCCCATCTGGACGCCCAACCGCTGGTGGCCTCGGGGGAGGTTGTGTTCATCGTCGGCCCGGAGGGCGGCATCTCGCCCGAGGAGTTGGCGCAGTTCGAGGACGCGGGTGCCACGCCGGTGCTGGTGGCCGATCACGTGCTGCGCACATCGACGGCCGGGGTTGTCGCCTTGGCCCAGCTTCAAGCTATGGCCCGGGCAAAGCCCGGGCCACCGGAGAGGCGCGATGACTGAGCCCGGGTTCGAGGAGGTGGCCCGTCTGGGCCGGGGCGGCCGGGCTGGCGTGATCCACACCCCGCACGGCGACATTGCCACACCGGCGTTCATCCCCGTCGGCACGAAGGCGGCCGTCAAGGGGGTGCTGCCGGGCGAGGTGGCCTCGACCGGAGCCCAGGCCGTGCTGGCCAACGCCTTCCACCTGTATCTGCAGCCGGGCCCCGACATCGTCGATGCGGCCGGCGGGGTCGCGCGCTTCATGGGCTGGGCGGGCCCGACCTTCACCGACTCGGGCGGTTTTCAGGTGATGAGCCTGGGGGCGGGGTTCAAGAAGGTCATCGAGATGACGCTGGACGGCGCCGAGCCGACCGACGATCGGGCCACCGCCGGGGGACGTCAGCGGCTCAGCCGAGTGGACGAGGACGGCGTCAACTTCGCGTCCCCCCTGGACGGGTCGAAGCACCGGTTCACCCCCGAGGTGTCGGTGGGCATCCAGCACCAGTTGGGCGCCGACATCATGTTTGCCTTCGACGAGTTGACGACGCTGCGCAACACCCGTCAGTATCAGGAGTCGTCGGTGGCCCGGACTGGGCGCTGGGCGCAAAGATGCCTGGACGAGCACGTCCACCTCACCGCCGAACGCACCGAAAAGCCTTATCAGGCACTGTTCGGCGTCGTGCAGGGGGCGCAGTACGAGGACCTGCGGCGGGGGGCCTGCCAGGGGTTGGCGGCGACCCGTGGTCCGGGCGGTGAAACCTTCGACGGCTACGGCATCGGCGGGGCGTTGGAAAAGTCGATGATCGGGACGATTGTCCGCTGGTGCGCCGAAGAACTACCTGACGACAAGCCGCGTCACCTTCTCGGCATCTCCGAGCCCGAGGACCTGTTCGCCGCTGTCGAGTCCGGCGCCGACACCTTCGACTGCGTCAACCCGTCCCGGGTGGCTCGCAACGCGGCGATCTACACAGCGACCGGGCGATACAACGTCACCAACGCCCGGTTCCGGCGAGACTTCGGCCCGCTTGAGGACGGCTGCGACTGCCTGACCTGCCGATCCGTCTCCCGCGCCTACCTGCACCACCTTTTCCACGCCCACGAGCTGAACGCCTACACCTTGGCGACGATCCACAACGAGCGTTTCACGCTCAGATTGGTGGACGCCATGCGGGCGTCGATCATCGACGGCGCATTCGACGACTTCAAGACGGATTGGCTGGCCCGCTGGCGTCCGAACTCGTCCAGATGAGTCGTCATCCACACGAGATCGGACTTTTCGTCCCCCAAATGACCGAAATTGGCGTTCAGGTGGACGAAAACTCGCATCTCGTGCCAGACTTAACCGATGCAAGTTGATCTCCCCGACGTTTTCACGGCAGCTCAGGCCTTGGCTGCGGGGCTCAGCCGCAATCAGTTGCGGGGGAATCGCTACCGTCCGGTCTGCCGCGGTGTGTATACGACGGGCAATCCGTCCGACCTGATGGTTCGCGCCAAGGCGGCGCTACTCGTGGCCGGGCCGGAGACGCTGCTCGGCGGCGTCACGGTGTTGTGCATGTGTGGAGTCTGGCTGCCGCAAAAGCTGTTGGACGACACGCGCATCCACGTTGTCCTCCCGGTTGGACGGAGGGGTCCGGAAATGGCGTTTATCAAGGCTGTTCGATCACCCGTGAGCCTTCAACCGATTTGGTTGGGTGACGTTCTGGGCGTCCATCCGGCGCAAGCCTGGCTTCAGGTGGCCACTCAATTATCGGAAATCGATCTGACTGTCGCGGCGGATTCCCTGATGCGGCGCAAGTCGACTTTGGCCACCCGGGGCGAAATCGAAACCGAGTTGGCTCGTCGATGGGGGACTCGTGGCGTCGCCCTGGCCCGTCGCGCTCTGGAAAAGGCGCGGGCCGGGGTGGAGTCTCCGATGGAGACGCGATTGCGGTTGGCCCTTGTGGCGGCCGGCCTGGATTGTCCGGTAGTTGATTTTCCCTTCCAGCCGTTGCCTCGCGGCAAGGAGTACCGCCTCGACATGGCCTATCCGGCGCAGCGGTTGGCAGTCGAGTATGACGGGGGAGTCCACGCCGATGCCGTCAGAATGAGGGACGACCGGACGCGGCGGCGCCTCTTAGAGGACGCCGGCTGGCGCATTATCACGGCGACGGCGGCCGATCTTCCCGGTTTCGAGTCGGTGATCGCATCCGTCCGAAGGGCATTGTCGTCCAGTCGGCCAAAGTGACCCGTGATTCCCACGAGATCGGACTTTTCGTCCCCCAAATGGCTGAAAATGACGCTTGGGAGGACGAAAACTCTCATCTCGTGTCAGACCGACTTGCGCTTGCCCGTCTCGTTCTCCCACATTGTCAGTTGTTGCTCCAGGGCCTTCATCAACTCGAAGACCTGGTCGGGCGGTATCCGGACGCGGGAGACCACGGTCGCGTTGAGAATGACGGCGTCGTCCTCCGCCCGGGGCGGTTCGACGAGGTTAGCGAAGTCGAGGACGAAGACGTCCTTGGTGTGCCAGGCTCGCACAAAGTCGGCGTAGGCCCCCGGTGCCTCGTCGGGCGGCATGTTCATCTGGATTCGCTGTTCAGGCATGAGCTAATCCTAGTGCTCCACATGTGGTGTTCGCCGCGACGGGCTCCAGCCGGGGCGTTGACAGATGGGCCGGTTGACGCGGCGGGCTCCAGCCGGCCCGAGCGCACAGACGCCGTACTCGACGCGTGATCAAGTGGCCACCAGGCCTGGGCAGGCGTCTGCGCCGTCGCCAGCTCGAACCGGCGTTCC
>WRFI01000055.1 GCA_009778875.1 Propionibacteriaceae bacterium
GCCTGTTGAGCGTTGTCAACGCAGCCAGGGTGCCTGGATAGGGTCGCGCAGCAGCTCATGATCGCCTGTATTCAGGTCATAAGATGCGTAAGCTACCTGTATGGCAACTGACCAGGACGGCGCAGCAGACGACGACGCCCGCTTCGCGGAGCTCATCCAAGACGAGTTCGGTGTGGCAGTCAACGGGCCAGCCACCTCGGAGGACGCCGCCCACGCCTTGGCAACCCCAGCCAAGCCCGCCAAGCCCGGCCGCCGGACGCGCCGCCCGAAGCCCGACACAATCCCGCAGTGGTTCTCACTCGATCAGGCGATTGACGAGGCTGAACCAGATGTCGAACCATTCGTCCCGCCCGAGACCACACCGCTGCCCCGCCCCCGAAGCCCGCTGGCCATTCTGGGGGTCGCCCTGCTGGTCGTGGCCGTCGTCATCGGTGCGGCGTGGCTGTTCGGCGCCCCCGTGCCCATCTGGCTGCGAGGTACGGCTGGCGTGCTTGTCGGTGCCGCCTTGGCAGCCCTGCTGCTCAGCTTGCCCCGCCACAAGCCCGACCTTTGGGACGACGGTGCCGTCCTCTAGTTCGAGCACCATGCCTGCGACCAGGCGACCAGGTCGACCTGCGGCGCCGCCTCACCTTGCCAAAGCTGGCTGATCGCCGGCATCGCCTCAGCGCCCAGATGGGCGCGGATAAGGCCCACCAGCACCTGTGACACAGCGTAGGCGGCGTTCTGACCGGCCACGTCCGTCCCCCCGAAAGCGGCGTCTGACGGCGGGGTCAAACCACCGTTGCAGGACGCCTTGGCCAGGGTTTGCTCGTCGGCGGCCGTGGACGGCGACCCCGCCACCGCCACGCTTTCCGCCAGGCCCTCCGACACCCAGGCGGCACCGGACGCCACCGGCGTGTCCGCCGTCGCCACATGGACACCCTCGTGCGTTATCAGCAGCGTTTGCTCGTCGGGTGTCAGCATCGCCGTGGTTTGCGGGTTGACGATGATGTACGCCGCCGGGCCGAGCGACGAGTCGGGCGACCCCTCGATCCGGGTGACGGCCCCAGTTGACGTGTAGTCGGCCGATGACGCCAGGCCCAGCAGTTGGGCGAAGGCCGACGCGTCCTTCGGCAACTCGACCGTCAAGGTGCCGTCCCAGGACGCCCCCAGATCGCCAAGGTCCGCTCCGGCCACGGCCTGTTGGGCGGCCTGAGCGGCCGAAACCCAGGCGTCCCCGGATGACGTGCCCGGGCTGGCCAGCACCGTCGCCGAATCGCCGCCCAAGACCTGCAGGGGCTGCACCAGCCAGATCGGCGCCGGCGCGCCGCTTTGCGGCCCCAGATCGGCCACGTGGCACCCGTTGTCGGCACAGCTGATGCTGCCGACCTGGTTCGATATCGGCAGGCTGTCGTCCGTCAATTGCCAGTTGGCCCACAGGCTGTCAGATTCGCCGGACTTGAACGTCACCTGGCCCAGCATCCCCAGGTTGGCCCACACCCAGGCCCGGATCCCGGACGACGCCTCACCGTTGGTCAGTGACGTGAAGACGGCCTCATCGCGCCCCGATACGGCGGCATTCAGTTTCATCATCAGTTGGACCGCATCGGCAGGCAAGGACGGTGACGGCGCGCAACCGACGACGCCGAGAGCGACCAGACAGGCCGCCAGCCAAGCGATGCGGCGCCGCATCAATGGATCAGCGTAGTGGGGTCGAAGTACTGGCCCAACCCGTTGATTGCCTGGAAATGCACATGGCAACCCGTGGAAAAGCCCGTGGAACCGACATACCCGATGATGTCGCCCTGCTTGACCTGCTGGCCGACCTGAACCATCACCCGCGATTGATGCCCATACCCGGTGCTGAAGCCGTATTGGGCATGGATGATCTCGACGTAGTTGCCCAGATCACCGGTCCAGCCGGCCACCGAGACGAAACCGTCGCCCGACGCCACGATGGGCGAATCACACGGTTTGGCCAAGTCGAGGCCCGCGTGGAACTCCGGCGTCCCGTAGATCGGATTGGTGCGCCAGCCGAAAGGCGACGTCAACAAGAAGCCGTCCACCGGCCAGATGAAGGCGCCGTCGGGCACGTCGATGGGCGGACCCTCGGCCGTCGTGCCGTTGGCTGCCGAGGCACCGATTGCGGCCTGCTGTGCGGCCGTCAGCGTGCTCAGCAGACGCTGGGCTGCTGCCACCTTGGACTGGGCCGTCGCCGTCAGCTGTTGTTGCGTGTCTTTCTCGGTTTGGATCTGCTGGATCGTGGTGTCCAGCGTGGACTCCAGATCGTCAAGGCGTTGCTGGTTGGACACATAGCGCGCGACCTGCTCGTCCAGCAGGGTGTTGACCGACGACACGATGGTCAGGTTGGCCAGAAACGCGTCCGGCGAATCGTTGAACAAGAACGCGGTCGCCATGCTGAAGCCGCTGACCGGGCTCTGGGACGACACCAACCAGGCGATTGCCGGACGCATGGCATCGAGCTGATCCTGCTGCGTGGCGATATCAGTGGTCAACTGCGCCTGCTGCGCCTGGGCGGCCGCGAGACGTTCCTCCGAATCGGCATAGTTGGACTGGGCTGTTTGATACTCGTCGTCGAGCTGCTGCAGCTGGGCTTTGGCGTCCGAGATCGGGTCGGCTACGGCGCCGGGCGCACCGAAAACGAGACCGGCCGCCAGCAAGGCAAGACCACAGAAGGCACCGAGTGCCTTTCGCGTCCTGCCAACCCACATGACAGACCCCTTCTGTTTCCTACTTGGATACTAGGCGCTAACTATGCCTGTCCCAAATTAGCCCCCGCATTTCAGATTAACCGTCTTGCAGTCGCGTACGCACCGTAGATCGGCGCCACCTTGACGCCAGTGGCGGGCGTCGACGCGTGGACGATCAAGCCATTGCCGATGTAGATGGCAACGTGACTGATGGGGCTGTAGAAGAACACCAGATCGCCCGGCAGCAGCTGCGACCGGTCAACCGGTGTGCCGAAGGCCGCCTGCCCGCTGGCGCTGTGCGGCAAGCCGATGCCGACCTGGGCGAAGGCGACCATTGTCAAACCTGAGCAGTCGAACGAATCGGGGCCCGCCCCGCCATAGGTGTAGGGCTTGCCAACCTGCCCCAACGCCCAAGCCACCACCGCTTGCGCGGCCGCACTGCCGCCCTCGCCGGCGGTGATGTTGCCGCCAAACGACATCTGGGCCATCAGCATCGCCTGCTGCGCGGCCGTCAATTGATCGACAATCTTCTGCTGTGCGTCTTGGGCGGACTTGGCCTGGTCGAGCAGATCCTTCTGCTGCGCCACCTCGGTGTTGATGGTCTCGATGGTGGTCTGCAACGTGTCATTCAGGTCAGACAGCCGCTGCTGCTCAGAAACATAACGGGCCACCTGCTCATCGATCAAATTGTTGACCGAGGCGGCGGTGGCCATGTTGCTCAAGAAGGTATCGGGCGAGTCGCTCAGCAGGAAACTGGCCGTCATATCGATGGACGCGCCCTGACGCTGTGTCGTCACGATCCACGCGATGGCCGGCTTCATTGCGTCAAGCTCGGCTTGCTGCGTCGCGATCTCAGTGGTCAACTGATCCTGCTGGGTTTGGGCGGTCGTCAAACGCGTCTGCGAGTCGTTGTAACTCTGCTCGATCGTCGAGGTCTGCTGCTCCAAATCGGTCAGCTTGGCTTTGGCGTCGGTGATCGGATCAGCCGAAGCGGTTGGGCCCCCGGCAACCATGCCCGTGACCAAAACAGCCACGCCGCATGCTGCTGCCAGTATTGGCCGCACCATCCTGGTCAATCTCATACAACCCTCATTCGTCGTCCAATTTCAGTCAGCGGCCGTTGGCGCGCATCCCTGGGGCATACCCCAACCCCAAGGGGGGAAGCTGAGAAAAGTTTAACCTATTCTCAGCATGGATTTCAAGCCGCCTGGTGCAGGGTGGCGTCGCCAGGCTCGACCAGACGCAGCGGTGGCACCATCCGCGAGCGCGACAATACCGCCAAAGCGGCCTGCTCCTCGGCGTTCAGCGTGGGTGTCGGCCCGGCACCGAGCAAAAACCCGACGACACAGTCGTCACAACTGCTTCTCGGGGCGAGGCAACGCGAGCAATCTATCTTGATCGTTTTCATACCAATTACCTAACCAGGCACCACTGACAAAAACGTCGGCGTCCAATTCCCCTCCTTAGGAGCGGTATTCGGTCGCTTCGCTCCCTGTTACACCTTCGTCGCGTTCGGCATACGAGCAAGCTCGTCTGCGCTCACTGCTCCTCGGTGTGTCGAGGAGCCGACGGGGTGGTCCTCCAAGCATGTGCAGGAAGGTGACCGACCACCCCGTCAGTCGCTTCGCGACTGCCACCCCTCCACAGAGGGGAATGGGAAAAATGTCGGTTGTCCCGCCTAGGCTCAGATATGTGACCGTCGACATGCAGCCAAGCCTTCTGGACTTGGGCACCCCCCTGCGTGAAGTGCTGTTCTGTGTGGTCGACCTGGAGACCACCGGCACCGGTCCCGAGTCCGCCATCACAGAGATCGGGGCGGTACTGACGCAGGGCGGCCAAGCCCGGGGTGAGCTCCAAACCATGGTGAACCCCGCCCAGCACGTGCCCGGCATGATCACCGTGCTGACGGGCATCACCGACGCCATGGTCGAGGACGCCCCGCCGATCAGCGCGGTGCTGCCGAGCTTTCTGGAGTTCGCCCGGGGCGCCGTCCTGGTGGCGCACAACGCCCGCTTCGACGTCGGCTTCCTGCAAAGGGCGGCCGCCGCCCAAGGCGTCGAATGGCCCGCCTTCGACGTCGTCGACACCGTCGCCGTGGCCCGCCAGGCGCTGCACCGCGACGAGGTCCGGGACGTCAAACTGAGCACCTTGGCCCGGTTTTTCCATGCCGCCACGCAACCCGATCACCGGGCGTTGTCGGACGCGCGGGCGACCGTCGACGTCCTGTACGGCCTCTTCGAGCGTCTCGGCAACCTGGGTGTGACAACGCTGGACGACCTGGCGGAGTTCACCCGTCGAGTCTCGCCGGCCCGCCGCGCCAAGCGGGTGTGGGCCAAGGCGCTGCCACCGGCGCCCGGCGTCTATTGGTTCTACGCCACGGGCACGCGCCCCCGTCTGCCCGACGGCCAGGGGCACGAGGTGCTCTACGTCGGCAAGAGCGGCAACCTGGCCCGGCGTGTCGCCACGTATTTCACGGCCAGCGAGACGCGGTCCCGGATGGACGAGATGGTGCGCGTGGCGGCGGGCGTCGACTACATCGTCTGCGCCACCCCGCTGGAGGCCGAGGTGCGCGAGCTGCGCCTGATCGCCGCCCACCAGCCGCGCTACAACCGGCGCTCCAGGCGCCAGGACCGCCTGACGTGGGTGAAGCTGACCGCCGAGCGTTTCCCCCGGTTTTCGGTGGTCCGCCAAGTTGGGGCGGACGACTGCCAGTACTGGGGGCCCTTCACGTCACGCCTGGACGCCGACGACGCGATGGCGGCGCTGCAGGGCGTCTACGGCCTGCGAACATGCAGCCTGCGGCTGGGAACCAAACCAATGCCCGAATGCGCCCTGGGCGAGATGGGACGGTGCCTGGCGCCCTGCCGCGACCCGGCCAGCGCCGAGCAGCCCTACTCACAAACCGTGGAGACCATGCGCCAGGCCCTGCTGAGCGACATCCGGCCAACCTTGCAGGCCGGCGGTGGGCACGTGCGGGAGCTCAGCGACCAGCAACGCTTCGAAGAGGCGGCCGATGCCACGCGTCGCCTCAACACCTACCGGGCCACCGTCAGACGCTGGCACCGGCTGGTGGCGTTGGGCCGGTGCCGGCAAATAGTGGCCGCCCGGCTGGTCGACGGCGTCTGGCAGATTCACGTCATCCGGCACGGATTCCTGGCGGGCGCCGCCGTCGCGCCGCCCGGCACGTCACCTCGACAAGTAGCCGAGGACGCCGTTGCGCTGGCCGCCACCGTGCTGCCCAGCCCGCACGATCTGCCGGCGGGCACCGTCGAGGAAGCCGAGCGCATCGCCGACTGGCTGGAGACCCCGGGCACGCGCCTCATCGAGATCGACGGCGAATGGTCGTGGCCGGTGTTCGCGGGCGTCGACGACGCCTCACTTCCCAGGCTGATCTGGGAACCTACTGGCCTTCAACCGTCACAGAGTTGATGACGACGTCTTGCATCGGGCGGTCGGCCCGTCCCGTCTTGACGGCGGCGATCTTGTCGACCACCTTGGCGCTGGCCTCGTCGTCGACCTCGCCGAAGATGGTGTGCTTGCGGTTCAGCCCGGGCGTCGCCGCCACGGTGATGAAGAACTGCGAGCCGTTCGTGCCGGGCCCGGCATTCGCCATGGCCAGAATGTACGGCTTGTCGAAGCCCCGCCCGGGGAAGATTTCGTCGCCGAACTGGTAGCCCGGACCACCGCGACCGGTGCCGGTGGGGTCGCCGCCTTGAATCATGAACCCGGGGATGACGCGGTGGAAGATGACACCGTCATAGAAGGGGCCGGTCGTCTTGGCGCCCGACTCGTTCGTGAACTCCTTCGTGCCGGTGGCCAGGCCGACGAAGTTCGCGACGGTCTTGGGGGCTTCGTCGTCGAATAGACGCAAAACGATGTCGCCCAGATTGGTGTGCAATGTTGCCTTCACAGTGATCCTTTCGATGCATTCAGCCATTCCATTGTGCCCTGGCCGACGCCCCGACACCAGCGCGCCGCATGGTAGGTTGAAGGTAGTCGCGCCTGATCACAGGCCGGTAGTCCTCGCTCGATCACGGGCCGGACGCAACAAAGGAGGCTCTCATGCTCGCAAAACACATCACGTTTGACGACGTCAAGTCCCAGGTCGGCGAGGCTGCCGTCCAGGCCAAAGACCGGCTCGTTCCCCTGGCGATCGACGCCAAAGATCGCCTTGTGCCGCTGGCCGAGGCGGCCGTCGAGAAGGCCCGTCCCATCGCGCTGGACGCCAAAGATCGTCTAGTCCCGCTGGCCGAAGTGGTCATGGACAAGGCCCGTCCCGTCGTCGGGCAGGCCCGTCACAAGGTCACCGAGGTCATCGAGGCTGACGTCATGCCGGCCTTGACTGACCTGCGCGACCAAATCGAGCCGCTGGCCGAGCGCAGCGTCTTGGCAGTGGCCGCACTCAAGGGGGAAGACTTGGTGCCCGCGCCACCCGAGCCGAAGAAGCGGCGCCACCCGATTCTCAAGGCCCTCGGCCTGGCGGTTCTCGGTGCCGCCATCTTGCTGATAGTCAAGACGCTGCTCGAGTCCCGAGACGACGGCTGGCAGCTCCAAGACGAAGAGGACGGGTTCGCCCCGGCCGACGAGGCCTTTCAAGAGGCACCGATCGACTACGGCGAAGGCTCCTACCGCGGTGACAACCCGCCGGAAGGCTTCACCATCAAGGGCAACGAACGGTCGATGAAGTTCCATGTTCCGACCGCTCTCGGCTTCGAGCGCACGGTGACCGATCTTTGGTTCAGTTCGCCCGAGGCCGCCGAGCAGGCCGGTTTCACCCGCGCGCTGCGCTAGCCGTCTTTCAGACAACACGCCGTCGGCCCAGGAGACACCTGCGGCCGACGGTGTCGTTGTATGTGCAATCTGACGACAAATCCGCCTGGCTGACACGCTTTCGTCATACCTCGCAAGGGTCTATTGGTAGGTGACGCCCACGATGGACGTCCCGATCCAAAGGTGTGCCCATGTTTCCGCAGGACAGTTTCACGGACATTGACGACGACCAAGACGACCAGGAGGACGACCAGGAGGAAGAGGTCACCTGGACGCATTGGGTTCCGGCCGATCCTTTCCGGGCCTGGCTCAACCATCTGACGGCCGCGACGGGCATGGAGCCGCTGACGATCGGTGTGGCCGCCGGCATTCCGACCAGGGTCGCCCGCTCGCTGGCCACTTCACGCACCCGGCCGCGCCGGATTCGAGCCATCGACGCCATCGGGCTGCTTTCGCTGAACCCGAACAATCTGGCGTTCAACGGCAAGATGCTGTGTGACGCCCGCCCAGCCCACCTTTCGCTGGTCGAGCTTCGGTCGAACTGCCCAAGCGCCCCAGAGTTGTCGAGGCGATTGAATATCGGCCTCGATGTCGCAGCAGGGCTGCTCGGCGGGTGGCTTGACTTTTGCCAGCAGTCGACGTCCTGGGGCTGTATCGCGCTGGCCAGCCAGATAACGTACGATCGGGCCAGTTACACCGAAGATCTATTCGACCTGGCCGAAGCGGCCTGAGGTGAGCCTTGTCTTGTGGTCTGCCGGCTCGGTCGTGCTGGTGCTGTTCCACGGCCTATTTGTCGTCCCCCGCTTGCCGGAGCCGAGGGACGGCGCCGAGCTGGGCAAGCTGGCCTACGCCGCACTCTTGACGCCACGCCGCCTCACCGGGCTGATCGCCATGACAGTGGCTGCCCAGGCCGCGCTGCTTTTCGTGCCGGCCGAGCAACGTCCGCTCTGGTTGGTCTACAGCTCGGCTGTGACCGCTCTCGTCTGGGTGGACGCCTGCACCACCTGGTTGCCGTCGCGCCTTAACTGGCTGGCCACCGCCGAGTTGGTGCTGGCGGCCGGAATCGCGGTGCTGCTGGCAAGCGACCGTCCACAGTTAGCGATCCGGCTGCTGCTGGGCGCCGCGGCAGCCTGCCTGCTTTGGTGGGGGTTCTACCGCCTCAGCCGGGGCGGGTTCGGCTTCGGGGACGTCCGGCTGGCGCCTTTGGCGGGCGCGCTCGGCGCGACGATGGGTGTCGGCGGCTGGTTCGCCGCGCTTCTCGCCAGCTCGGTGATGGGCGCGGTTTGGGGGCTGATCGCGGCCAGACGTCGTCCTGCACCGGGCACCGCCAGGGGCTTCGCCTACGGCCCCTGGCTGTGGGCCGGCCCCTACATCGCCCTGGGATGGGGCGTTATCAGCCAATCGCTGAACTAGTGACGGCTGGCCGCACCGGGCACCAGGATGGTGTCATCGAGCGTGCCGGCCTGATCGGCCCGGATGACCTCAGCCACCACTTCGGGCAGCGTCAGCGGATCGATCGGCATGGGTGCGACGCCGTCGGCCCGCGACCAGGTCGCCAACCACCCGTCCATCTGACGGGCCACCAGCAGCACCGTCGGTGGCGGGTCGTTGAACTCGTCCTTGATCTGGTAGCTGACGCCCATTCCGCCCAGCGGTGCCGCCTCGCCGTCGAGGATGACGCAGTCGAACACCGACTCATCCAGTGCGGCGATCAGCGCCGCCGGTGTGGCGAACTGGGTTATGGCCACGGGCGGAAGATCGTCGGCCAGGTGGTTACCCAAGGCCGCGACGACCTGCTCACGCACCAAACGGTTGTCTGAATAGACCGCCAGGGCCAGCACCGCACCGCCGCGGCTGGCATTTGTTGTTTTCGCCATGACGCCGCCGCTTACTCGGGTTCCGGCGCGGCGTCGGCCTCGGCGGCGATGATCTCGTCCTCCACCTTGTCCACCGCATCGGCCGCCCCGTCGACCGCATCGGTCGGGACGGGGGCTGCCTCGGGTGCGGCTTCCGGTGCGGCTTCGACGGCGGGGGCGGCCGGGGCTGCGGCGATGCCGAGTTGCGCCTTCATCGACGCCAGCTCGTTGTCGACGGCCGACTGGGACGCCATCGCGTCAAGCTGACGGGTGATGTCGTCCTTGAAGGTGCCGGTCGGGTCCTCCAAGGCACCGGACGAAAGCAACTCGTCGACGGCCGTGGCCCGGGCCTGCATCTCTTGGGTCTTGTCCTGGGCGCGCTGGATGGTCTGTCCGACGTCGCCCAACTCGTCCGACAGCCCGGCGAAGGCGTCGTTGACCTGCACCTGGGCCTGGGCGGCCGAGTAGGTGGCCTTGATGGTCTCCTTCTGCGTCGCGAAAGCCTGGACGCGAGCCTGAAGCTGCGTGCTGGCCTGCACCAACTTGTCCTCTTCGGCGGCGAGCTGGTCGCGCTGGGCCCCCAGGTCGTTGATCTGCTGCTGCAGACCAGACTTGCGGGTCAA
>WRFI01000056.1 GCA_009778875.1 Propionibacteriaceae bacterium
GAGGTGGGCGATGACGGGCGCATCGTGCGTGCCACAATCTTGACGCCGACGGCCCAGAACGAGCCGTGGCTGGACGGTCTGCTGACGTCAGCCGTCGCGTCCGGCGACAACCTGGTGGTGGAGGACGCCATCCGTGAGGCCGATCCGTGCCTGCCGTGCTCCTCGGCCCCGGCCGGTACCATGGATCTTGTGATCGACGAAGTGGAAGGTAGCTAGATGTGTACTGCTGTGCCCGTCAAGATTCTTGACATCGGTGACGGCCCGATGCCCATGGGTCACGTCAGCCACAACGGACGCGTCGTCTCGTGTTGCTTCGCCTATGTGCCAGAAGCCCAGGTGGGCGACTACGTCGTCATCCAGAACGGCTTCGCGATCGACTTGCTGGACGAGGAATCGGCCGCCGCATCGCTGGCGGCCTTCGCCGAGGTGACCGCCGTGGACACCGTCTCGTCCACCTGATCGGCCAACACGCTGACTTGCGCCGTGGTGTCCTTTTTGAGGTCCGTCAGCGACGCCCGCAACGACTCCAGTTCGGCCCGCATGGAATCCAACTCCGACTGCGCATCGTTGGGCAGAATCTTCGTCACCAGGTTCGCCGGTTTGAGATCGTCAACGTGCAGGTCGGCAAACTCGGGGCCCATGTCGGACTTCAACTGATCGGTGGCATCGTTGGCCACCTTGCGCAGATACGCGATGACTCGGCCAGCCTTCTTGGCCACTTCGGGCAGCTTCTCCGGGCCCAAAAGCACGGCCGCCAGCACCAGCAGGGCGAGCAACTCGCCGGTGCCGATATCGAGAAACATAGGCGTCACGTCTCTCAGTTTACTTGGACGGGCTACGGATTGACCGACACATGGTAAAGTTGGCACCTCACGACATCTCAAGGAAGGATCGACATGGGCGCAACTGATGGCGGGCTTATCGCAATGCTTGGGCTCCCTGGCGGCTGGGAATGGGTGATCATCTTGTTGATCGTCGTTCTACTCTTCGGCGGCTCAAAGATCGCCGGTGTCGGCAAGTCGACGGGCAAGGCCATACGCGAGTTCAAGGACGAGTTGAGCGGCCCCGACGGCGACAAGCCTGCCGCCCCGGCTCCTGATGCCGACGCCACCTCGGGGCAAAGCACCACCAGCTAGACGGGCCCGATACTGTGGCCCGGAAGTTCCATTGGCCGGATTGGTTGCGTGCCCCCAAGGTGCCGCCCGGTGGTCGCGTGGCCCTGGCCGACCATCTGCGGGAGATCAGATACCGTTTCTTGGTTTCAATGGCGGCCATCATCGTCACGACCATCCTTGCCACCATCTTTGAACACCAACTGCTGCAGGTTGTGCTGTGGCCCATCGAGCGGGCGGTCGAGATCTATCAGACCAACCGCCCCGGCGGGCAGGTCCAGATGGTCACGCAAGGGGTGTCGGCCGGTTTCTCGCTGTACTTCAAGGTGTGCTTCATGGCCGGATTCATCGTGGCCTGCCCGGTCTGGCTGTTCCAGCTTTGGCGGTTCATTGTCCCCGCGTTGAAGAAAGGCGAACGCCGCGTCGCCTTGCAGTTCATCGGCGCGTCCGTCCCGCTGTTCCTGGCGGGCGTGGTGCTGGGCTACAGCCTGTGCCCCAACGGCTTCGCCGTGCTGATGAACTTCAACCCGCCCTCGGTGACGAACCTGAACGACGTGGGCACGTTCCTATCGTTCGAGCTGCGCCTGCTGCTGGTGTTCGGCCTGGCCTTCCTGCTGCCAGTCCTGCTCGTCAGCCTGAACCGTCTGGGCATCGTGACGGGTGCCATGCTGGGCAAGGCTCGCAACGTGGCCATCGTGTTGTGCGCCGTCTTCGCGGCGGTCGCCACCCCCACCACCGACCCAATAACGATGCTCGCGATGATGACGCCGATGGTCGCCATGTACCTGATAGCCGAGGTGCTATGCCGTCGCAACGACCGTCGCAAAGCGCTGCGCAAGGCCGACGGTGAGGCGCTCCAACTCGCTAGTTAGTCGGCGCTAGGGGGAACGGGGGGCCCGAGGCGAGTAGTGTACGTCCCATCACTCAGCGCGACCACCGGTGTCCCTGGGACTCAAAAGAGAGGCTCCTGCCATGATGATTTGCCCGCGCTGCGGGGCCCTTTACCAAAACGCCGCCTTTTGTGCCAATGACGGCACGCATCTGGTGCCCCAGGCCCCTGCGACGCAAGCGACGGTGCCTTGGCCGGGCCAGGTTCCACCGCCACCGCCACCGCAGACGGCCTGGAGTGCCAATGACAACACGCTCCTGATGCCGCCGCCCACGGCGAGTCAACCGACGGCACAGGCCGCGACACCTTGGCCCGGCCAGGTACCACCACCGCCGCCACCGCAGGCAATCTCGGGTGCCGCACCGGCGACAGCTTGGCCGGCGGCCCCGCCCCGGCCCAAGAGGAGTCACACGGCGCTGGTCGTGGCCATTGTGTTGGTGATGGCGGTCGCGGCGGCCGGCTTGTTCGCGGCGCGCGACAAGCTGGGCATCCTGGGTGGCCTGAAGGTGACGGGCACCGCCCCGTCCTACACCGAGGACTGGACGCGTGGGGTCACGGCGTCGTGGTCGCAACAATTCGACCTGAAGTACGACTACGACCGAGCCGTGGTCCTGACGCAGTCGCCACAGGTGTGGGTGGTTGGAGAATACCCGAACGTTGATGACGAAGAGCCGGCCATTGATGGTTTGGACCCCTCCACCGGCCAGATCCTGTGGCGCCACGCTTTCGATTCTTATTATTGGACCGAGTGTGCTGACGCGCTGGTCAATGGGAAGGTGGCATGCCTCGAGCCAGACCAGTCGAACAGCTCCCAATTGTGCCTAATCGACGCCCATACAGGTCAACAGTCGTGTGTCGACTTGGCTGAGGTAGTCACACTTCCGTCGGGGAATTCGGGCGAGTGGGACAGCATCTGGGTTTCTGGTGATTCGCTGGTGGTCGCCGGAGGTGTCTGGACAGACTACAACGAATTCTACTACTGGGAGGTTGCCCGGTTGTCGCTGCCGTCGCTAAAGGTGGACTGGGCGAAGGCATACAACCAGACATGCGACAGCGGGTCAGAACCCGCCCCCAGACAGTTGGACATGAGCGGCATCACGGGAAACGTGCTTTGGTTCAGCGGCCCCAATGACGAGGGGCCAGGCGGGTTGGCGGTCGACGTTCGCAACGGCGAGCCGCTGTTTGCGCAGTGCAATGTTGTCTATCCCTTGGCCGACGGGACGTTCGTAGCCGCGCCAACGGTGCCGGCTGGTCCCATGACACTACCGGGTGGGGGCAGCATCACTATCGTCAACTCGGGCAATGCCATCGAGTACACGAGCGGACAGTTTCCCAGCCAGCCTGTTTACTATGTGCCGTCAGGGGGTTCCGGCCCCTATTGGGACGACTTCACCGACGGCACACTCGGCCTTGGCGGAACGGCGTGGCCGGTGACATTGCCGCTGCAGCAGGTGCTTGCTGGCAGTGGTGGTCAGTTTCTCACTGGTGCCGCGAGTGGCGACACTCTGGTGGTGGCTGGAGACGCTGGGCAGATCGTGGCTGTCGATTACACAACCGGGCAAACTGTATGGTCGGCCACTGTGCCGGTGGTTGACTACGGTTACGGGTACACCAGCCTGAATGTGGCGATCATCGGCAATTTGGTGATCGTCACGCCAACATGGAGCCAGGATGGTGAGCTGGTGACGCTGCTCAGCCTGGCCAACGGCCAAACCGTCAGCCAAATGCCGGGGCAGGCTTTCGTCTCCCCGGACACCGGCATGCTGGGTGTTTCCAGCGGAACCGGCAGTCGTGCGACCGTCGCCCGTTATGTTCCCGTCAGTGAAAGCTGGAAGCAGCCTCCCCCGGATGCGCCCGCTTGCCCGGCTGGCATGACGCCCGTCTCTTGGACCAAGTACGCGGACGGTTCGGTGCTGGTGTGCAGCGGCGGCTCCAAGTATTCCGTCGTCTCGTCGCAGGGCTGGAAGGCCGCCAAGCTGCAATGGGACACTGACGGCTACACCATCACCTTCAGCAACGGCACCGTGCTGAACGCCTGGCTGGGTGGCGCGTTCGTCACCGTCACAAAGGGCGGCGCGACCACCTATGTTGCGTCCGAGTCGTGGATGGTTTCCTCGGGTAGCGCCACCTTCCAGAACACCCCGTCCGGCATTACCGGATGCCCATCCGGCACCTGGCCGATATCGCTTTCCACCTGGAACGGCGGCTGGCTGCTGGTTTGCGGCACGGCGGCCGATGCCCCGACATCGCTGGCATACTCAGACGGCACGAACCAGGGGCGGGGATCGCCTGTCACGATGGTCGGAAACGGCTACTGCGCGGACGGCCCGTCGGGGCAGGTGTGTGCTTACAGCGCGCCCGCCATGGTGTCGATCAATGGCGTGCAGCACAGCGTCGACAACAACTTTTTCTCCGGCTCGGGTGCCGGCGGCGTCGGTCAGGGCACGGGCTCGTATGGCGTCCCCGCCCCCGACGCCACCGCCCAGGCCCAGGTGCAATACCTGGTGAACATCCTGAACTCGTCGGCCACCACCAGGGCCAGCCTCGCGTCGCCCAGCCATGACGTCCAGACCTGCCAAAACCTGCCGGACGCGGTGGCGCAGATTCAGGTGGTGGCACAAAACCGGGCCGACTTGATGACGGCATTGGATTCCGCGCCGGTCGACCACATCCCCAATGGCGACCAGTTGGTGGCACAGTTGCGGGCGGCTTTGCAGGCGTCTTATAACGCGGACGAAGCCTACGCGGCTTGGGGCCAGATGCAGCAGACGTCGTGCAGCGTGCAGCCTCCGCAAAACGTCACTGACACGAACCTGACGGCCGGCGCCACCAAGGACACGTTCTGCGCCACCTGGAACTCCCAGATAGCCCCCACCTATGGCGTCCCGACCTTCACCACGGAGCAGATCTAAACACCCCATGATCACTTCCATGGTCTTTTAGGCCGTTCCTTAGTCGGGCCGGGTCCACGTCGCGGGATTTTCGTTTGTTGACACCCCTGGCGGGGTGAGCACGAGGACTAGGTTTTCTACTCAGTCTTTCCGCTGGACCTTCCGGGAGCCCGCAGTTCCTATGATTCGGAAAGGATACAAGATGGGATATGAACGGGTCACCTGCCATGGGGAGAATTCCCCATTGTTGTGCGCCAGGCAGAAAACTGCGGCCCTGCCGACACCGGTGGCTTGATCAACGTGCCGGACCGTCGACTGGCACAACCATGACAGCCCATGCCCTGTGCGCCTGACTAGACTGAATACCATGGTCGAGACTAAGTGTGCCCTGTGCGGCAACAAGTACGCAGAATTTCCGCTCGTCGAGCGTGACGAGGTCCCCTACGCTGGCACAGAAGGATACTGCTTGTGTGAGAATTGCCGGGTTACCAAACAAGGGGCCCGCATCGGCGATAAGAAAGCACAGGCGCGATTGGCCGCACTTCTCGCTAAAGGCCAGGCCGACCCTTCGGTGGCGCCGTACTTCGCCGACCGCTTTGGTTACGCCCTCGCGCAGCCACCCACTGACAAGACTTACCAAGAGGCCCAACAAAGCATCGAACGACAACAGCAACAGAACCTCCTCCACCAGTTGATGGTGACCTCCGGACCTGATTTCCAGGGCTACCGCATTACCTCCTACTGCGGGTTCATCAGCGAGGAAACCGTCATGGGCCTCGGCATGTTCGCGGGAATGTCAGCCTCGGCAACCAACATGACCGGGTCAGAATCTGGTCGGTTCACCGACAAACTGCGCGAAGCGAGCGACATTGTGATGGACCGCCTGCGCGAAGCCGCCTTCCGCCGTGGCGCGAATGCCATCGTTGCAACCGAACTCGACTATTCTTTGGGCGGCATGGTCCTGGTGCATGCCAGCGGAACGGCTGTCACGGTTGTCAAAACACCACTTCCTGACCCGACACCGACAAAGGTCGAGGCATCGACTACGCCACCCGCTCCCCCAGCGTGGTGACGATGCTCGCGATGATGACGCCGATGGTCGCCATGTACCTGATAGCCGAGGTGCCATGCCGTCGCAACGATCGTCGCAAGGCGCTGCGCAAGGCCGAAACAGAGTAAACCGATTTTCTCACGACACTTGACGTCATGCGATGTACCGGAACGATCGGTGCACCGGTTCGGGTGGTTGTTGTGGCATTGACTTCTCCAGACACAAGTCTGGTAGACTGTCGTGGTCCCATGGAAAGGCAGGTGCGTTGTGCACCTTTCACTGCTGGTTTTTCGAAAGGGTTGATCGTGAGTTTGGCGAGCCTTGGTCGTGTTGGCGGTGCCGTGGCTGCGGCACTCGCTTTGGCTAGTGCGGGTTGGGGAATTGGCACTACCCCGATGTCCAACCCGTCTGAGGTGTCGGCAAGGGCACTGCTGAACTGGGAAAAGTCCAGTATCCAGCTGCCCCTTGACGAGTACGGCATGAATAGCCGAGGTGCGCAAATCGTGTTGGCTGCACAGTCGGTCCTCATTTGGCAGTGTCTGACAGCCACGCCGTTGTCTGACATGGCGCTCTCCGATGCGCGTGCGATGGTGTCATTTGATCCGAACGAACGTAACTGGTTGTATGGCGTCTGGGATGCGCCTTATGTCGCGGCTCACGGCACTGAGCCGAGAGTTGGCCCAGTGCTCAACTGGCTAAGGGAATGGGACCCGGCCGATCAGTCGGCGGTTGAGCAATGTGGGTCTGACGTTGTGGCATCAGGCATGAATGTGATCGACCGAAGGACTGTCGGATCCGCCAGCGACGCCCCATCCTTGACCTTGTTACGCCAGGGGTTGGACGCGTATCACCTCACTGTGCAAGACTCGCGCTTCAAGGTTCTCGTTGAAACTCTCAACGCTTGCATTCAAAAGGCTGGGTACAAGGTCGCAGATGGGTCAATCGGCGGTGTGGAGCTTGACCCCACGTGGGACGATAATCAGTCGACCAGAGCCTACCTGACATGGGCTCAGTGCAGCGATGACATGGGGTTCACTCAACAAGCGGGGGATATCGAGGCCGGGTATGAGGCGCAGGCCATTCTGAACCATCAGGCGGAACTGGTGGAGGTCAAGCAGATCGCGGACGGTCGAGTAACTCAGGCTACACAGATACTTACGGATGCTGGTGTGCTGTGACCCGCGATTCCGCCCACATTCCCGTCCGAACCACCCCGTCGGCAGCGGCTCCGCCCGTTGACCCAAATGGGTGGTCAGCAACTTGAACAGCGGTCGCCACCCCCACCACCGACCCAATAACGATGCTCGCGATGATGACGCCGATGGTCGCCATGTACCTGATAGCCGAGGTGCTTTGCCGTCGCAACGACCGGCGAAAAGCGCTGCGCAAGGCCGCCGAGGACGCGCCCCAACTCGCCAATTGAATCCCCTTTGATCGGGCTCAGGAGGTGTTGCCCAACCCGACGGTCACGGCCCAGGCAGCGCCGGTGGCTTGACCAACGTGACAGGGAACGCCGAGAAGTCTGAATCCCAACTTGCGAGGCCCGCGTTGTGATCAATGGCGATTGCGGCAATGTAAGCGTCTGAAACCTTGTTGCCCACGGCTTTGGTCTCCTGGCACAGGATAGCAAAGGAGCCCAGGGGTGCCAGCATTCCTCTGATATCTTCCCTGTAAGACGGATGCCGCTGCACCGCTGCGATGAACGATCGCACATCAGACCAAGTGGCTGGAGGGTTCGTGATGGAGGGGTTCGTCACAATACGCGAAAACCCACTCCATACGACATCCGGCACTGCCACTTCCCCGGTGCTCAACAATTCGGCAAGCCACGCCCTGGCGGTAGTGTGCATCGTATGACGGGTCAGGTAGGCGGCCACCAAGACATTCACATCGACGACAATCACACCCCCGCCTCAATCCTGTCCACCAAATCAAGCAGATCCACATTGGAAAACCGGTCAGCCCCATGAAGTAGCGCCCCATCGTGGACGGGCATGTCAACCGGCTCCGACTCTGGATAAGTCGCGGCAATCGCATCGGCCACCAACTTCTCTTTCGTCACAGGTCGGCCACTTCGCCTGGCCTGGCGAACCTGCGCGTCCAGGCGTTGCACCAGCCGCCGGTCAATACGCACACTGATTTGCACTTTCTCCGCGGTCAGGGTTGCCATCGCCGATCCTTTCCTGTTGCATGCAATCACTGCATCAATGCTAGCAGACAGTGTCTGGTTCCTTGGCGTCGCCAGCCATCACCAGGCCTATCCCGCGCTGTTGGACTGGCTTTACCAGGCGGGCGACGACGTGAAGGCGGCCCCCTGGCTGAAACGTATCAACCTTCACCGCCAGCCAAATCTGACTACCCGGGTCACGCAAGCCCCACGGCTCTCAAGATTTCCGTCGCCTTGGTGACGCGTTGGTCCGCCAATTGCATGACGACCACCAGTTCGGCCCCATGGGCACGAATCTGCGCGTTTTGGTATTCCGCAGCGATATCACCAGCCTGGGTGAACTGTAGCAAAGGACGTCAAGCGAGGCTCGGCCAGTAGGTGGCGAACGCTTGCCGCCACGGCTGGAATGTTGGTCTCGAGAATGGCCCACACCAGGCTGTAGTCGACAATGTCATAACCGTGGGCCAACACGTTTCGGCTGTCCTTGACTTGTCGCAATTCAAGTTCCGGATGATCGCGGACAAAGTTCGGATCAACTTTGTCGATTCGGTCGACACACTCGCCGAGGCGGGTCAGAATGCTTTCGGAGGCGAGGCGCAGCGCCTCGTCCGCCTCGTACGCAGATCGACCACGCGCCACAAGTCGGGCGGCCAGTTCCGTGTTGTCGAGCAGATCGCGCAGCCTTTGCCGAACACGGTCATCACGGGCGGGGGTTCCGTTTTGGTCCTGGTTCACAGCGGCACCGCCTCCGCCAGGATGTGCTTGTGCTTGTCCCGAAGTCCGCCATCCGTGACTATGTCAACGTCAATTCCCAAAAGCTTCGTTAGGCGCGTTTTCAGCGACACAAACTTCCAGGCGTTCGCAGGACGGACTGTGACGAGGATATCCAGGTCGGAGGTCGGCGTGTCATTGCCAAATGCCGCCGATCCGAAAACTCGCGGGTTTTCAGCGCCGCACTCGTAAATGAGTCGCCTGACCTCGTCCCGGTGCTCTTCGAGAACAGTCGACGGCCGCCGCATTGCGTGACGCAGACGGGCGCGCATGCCATCTGATGCTCGCCGGCGGCCAGACTCGATGCTCGACAGATTTGACGGTGCAATACCGGCCAACCGGGCCAGCTGTGTCTGAGTGAGGCCTGTTTGTTGCCGCATCTCACGAATGTCATTCACAAGGTCATTCTATCATTGATATTGCCGGGTGAGCGCGATGAGGCTTGCCTGACCGCCGCGGCGGCTTCTTTCGACAGGCGGCCAAACACCCCTGCCGTATCACGGTTTGTGGCCGGGTTTCCCGCATCGGCTGGCAGCATCAGTCAACTGCTGCCACGCCCAGGGTATCTTCCACACCCGGCAGCCATGGCCCTCAAGCAGGCAGGCAGGCGACAGCATTTTTGGAACACCCCGCTTTCTGTGCGGTCAGGCGGTTTGGGAAACTGCGTTCCCCCTTTTGGCAGCAGCAACGAGCCTAACTGCCACCGACACCCCCACCAGTTCGCCGACACAGGTGCGGTAGGCAGTGTGGGAAACACGGAAAACAAGGTTCCCCGGCAAACAGTCACACCAACGCAACCACCAACAAGGTCCGGCAGGGGACAACCGGTCCATCGCGGCGCAGCCACGATGGGTTGGGCGGGGCACCAAACCCAGCCACAACCAGACAACACCCGCCCCAAACCCCGCCAACTGTCAGACAACCGGGTGCCCGCGAGCTAACCCCGCAAACCTCCCCTGTTTTGGACCCCGACCCCGACGGTTGCCGGACTTACCTACATGAAAACAGTGCCAAACCCGTGCTAAGTCCTACAACCGTGCCAGGTGAGGCC